>SKXC01000126.1 GCA_007128625.1 Syntrophomonadaceae bacterium
AGGGGCAGTTCAACAGCCCATGTAGCCAGTTCTCTCGGTAACCCTGATAGACCCAGAAAGCGGCCGTAAATAGCTGCTGCTGCAACCAGGAACATGATCATTGCTGAGATACGAACAGAGTCTGTTAATGAGTTTTTGAAGCCTTCCCAGGATAACTGTCGCCTGACCAGGGCTACGACAAGGGTGGCAAAAACACCTACCGCACCTGCTTCTGTAGGGGTAAAAACCCCACCGAAAAGACCTCCCATAACTGCGACAAATATTACGAGAACCTCGACTCCTCCGCTTAAAACAGCCTTAAACTTTTCAGACCAGGGTACCGATTTACCTGGAGGAGCTAGTTCAGGTTTACGCACTGTTTGCAGGTAGGCAGCCAGCATAAAAAGGACCATTAAAAGTAAACCGGGGAAAATACCGGCCAGAAAAAGCCTGCGAATTGATTCGCCGGCTGATACTCCGTACAAGATAAAAATGACGCTTGGTGGAATCATCACACCGAGGATTGCCGCTGAAGCGATTGTGGCTGTGGATAATGAACGGTTATAATTATATTTTTTCATCTCCGGCAGGGCAACTGCGCTCATTGTTGCTGCAGTAGCCGTAGTTGAACCGCAAATGGCTCCAAAAGCGGTGCAGGCCGCTATAGTGGCCAGAAGCAGGCCTGCTTTTAGACTGCCCATGACCTTATAGGTGGCATCATAGATTCTTGAGCTTAAACCGGAATAAAAGGCGACATAGCCCATCCATACAAACATGGGAACAACCAGCAGTGAATAAGAAGCAAAAGTATTATAAAGTGCTCCACTTGCAAGAGAAAACATGGCTTCAGGGGTTCTGATCATGGCAAAGCCTGTCATGCCCACTACCAGCATAACATAAGCTACAGGCATTCTTGCGAAGAGGAATATGAAGACAAACAAAATTGATATAAGGCCGATATGCATTGAGCTCATGGAGCTTCACTCCCTTTTGCTACAACGATTATAGCTTTGATTAAATCCAGTAGAAGTACCAACGCGAGCATAATAAAGCCAAAGGCAACCAGGTAAATCGATGGGGCAATGGGAATCTTTAGGTGGCCGGTCTCATAGCCTGCCAACATTCTGTCATAGGCATAAAATAATAGCTCCCGGGCTAATATGTAAGAAAAGAAAAGGGCAATGATTGAGACAATCAGTTCAACCAATCCCTGCACACGGGGAGAAAATCTCTCTACCAGCACGCCGACCATGATATGTCCTTTCATGATTGCAGTGTAAGCTACACCAAGGCCTAACAGTACAGCCCCTGACATTTCCACCAGTTCGACTGCCCCGCCGATTGGTCTGTATGGAATGCGAATAAATACGTTTGAAACAGTAATGGCCATTACAACGACCAGGGCTATTTGAGCCACCTGTGCTGTCCGCCAGGTCAGACCCTGGACTAATCTTTCAAATATAGCTAACAAGTATAACCGCCCCCTGTCATAAAATATTCGATCTTGTATTCAGTTCTTCAGTTATCTTATAAAGAGGGCACCCAACCTGATAGAGATAAGAAACCTCAGGAATTTTGGAAGCCCTCTTAGAATGTATTATGTCTTAGCTCGATAAAGCTGGCCTGTTATTTCTTTTGCTTCATGTTAATTGCCGTAACCACCATACATTTCAGAGAATTTTGCATCGAGTTCAAGGGCTAAGTCCATGACTTCCTGACCGGGTAGTCCGGCAGCTTCAGCCTCTTCTACCCAGCTTTCCATGATCGGATCGATTAAGTCTACCCAGCGCTGCCACTCGTCATCGCTAAGCTCGATTACTTCCATACCGTGTTCTTGAACCCCAAATTCCTGACCGGCAACAGTATAATCGGTCCTCAGCATGCCGTATATTTCGACATATTCTTCGTTAACCTCATCGAATATCTGCTGTACTGATTCGGGGAACGAGTTCCAAGTATCCCAGTTCATTACTTTCATGAAAATAATGTTATAGGCACCGGGAGCTTTAGTGATATACTGCGTTACTTCTGCCAGTCTGAATCCTTGAAGGGTATCAGTCGGTGCAAGCAGTCCGTCAACAACCCCTGTTTCAATGTTTTCGTAGGAAGCGCCCATGCCAAACGAAACAGGGTTTGCCCCGAGTGCGGTTACCCAGGGGATAGTCCCTCCTACAGCCCTGATATCTAAGCCATCGAGATCTTCCATTGTTTCGACCCGGGTATTGGTCATAAAATCACCGGGACCGGTTGCCCAGAAATGCATGATTTTAACATCGGCGTATTCTTCCTGCAGCGGTCCGTACTGTTTCCAGGCTTCGTGCATGGTCATTGAAGCCACAAGGGCATTGTCATTGTTAAATCCGGGCTGTTCGAAAGCATCTGTAAGCGGAAATACGCCCGGTGTGTAAGCGGGGCAGGTTGTTGATATATCGGCAACTCCGTCGGCAACACCCGAATAAAGTTCGGGCATCGTAAGCAGTGCCTGGGCATAATGCCATTCAAAATTAACCGTGTGCGGAGTTTCTGCTGCAACACGTTCAGAAATTTCCTGGGCCCAGCTTTTATGTCCTTCGGCTACCTGGAAATCGCCCTCCGGCCAAAATGTGGCAAATTGCAGGGTAAAGCTTTGACCTTCCTCTTCGGGCTCGTCTACGGGATCATCGGGTTCCGGATCCGGTTCCGGATCCGGATCTGCTTCACAGCCGCTTATTACGGGAACCAGGACCAGGGCTAACACAAGCATCAGTAAAAAAATCTTTGTTCTCATTACTTACTTGACCCTCCTTTTAATTGGCAAACCTTAATAACTAAAGCTGTTTGGCTGCTACTTATTTATTCCCCCATATATCTAATCACCTTCCTTTTCAATAACTAAATTCTCATCTTAATGCGGATTTATCAAAAAAAACATTAAAGCCATAATTATAAACTGCTTTCTGTTTTTTCATTTCATGAAAAAGAACTATAACAAAATGATAAGGGGTAATATATTTAAGACATTTTCAAATACAGAATATTTTCAAGAAAATGTTTTGATTAAGTCTATCACAAATTATTTCTATAATCAATACTCATTTTTTGTTTAAATCAATAAAATGGATTTTATATCATATTGTTAAATAATGCTTAACCTTTTAATTTAAACAAAGCAGGGTGTTAATATCCCAATGAACAGGTGCATAAGCCCACAATGCAAATCAGGATGTTTGAAATGTATTTACTGAAACGGTG
>SKXC01000152.1 GCA_007128625.1 Syntrophomonadaceae bacterium
AAGCGGTGCAGCTGACCGAAGCCGTTGGCCATACCCACCCCGCTGCCCATGCACATGACACTGCGCAGAAGCGAAAATCCGGTCTTAAAAGCGCCTAAGGTGTAGCAGCCGATATCGCCCATGACAAAGCCTTTGCGCCCGTCGATCTCCAGGGCATTTTTGATAGCCCAGAAAGAGGAGCGATGGGGGCACCCGGGACACATGGACAGCTCGCGATCCGGCAGGCTCCCGCCCAGGAGATCTTCCAGGTGATCGGTCCGGGGCAAAGATACCGGGTCGGGCACATCAAACACCAGGGCCAGGGCCTTTGCCGCCAAACCGGTATTGAGTTCGCCCAATCCGGGGCCCCTTTCTCCGCTGATGTGACCCGAGGCCTGCCCATAGAAACGGTAAGCCTTGCCGCCTGACTGGGCCAGCAGGGCTTTGATGTTTTGTTCCATAAATGGATCAGTTTCTTCAAAAAATACAATCTCATCTGCCTCCTGCAGGTGATTTAAAATCATCTTCTCCGGCAGGGGCCAGGTTGTGCCCAGTTTCAACAAACCGACCTTTCCTTCCAGGCCGGTAAGCTCCAGGGCCTCGTGGGCATAAATAGCGGCCGGCCCGCAGGCTGCCACGATCTTTCGGGCCTTCTTTGGACCATAGTAGCGGTTAAAGGGCGACTCCTCGAAAAGTCGGCCGGCCATGGCCAGGCGATCGTGTACCATACCGTGCAGGGGAGGAAAACAGATAAAGCGGTCAACGGGCTTGATTTCAACCACCTTTTTTTCTTTAACCGGCAGCCGGCCCAGGGTCAAATTGCTCCGGGCATGGCAGATGCGGGTAACCGCACGGACAATGACGAAGGTCTCCAGCCGCACAGATAGCTCGAAGGCCCAGCGGGTCATATCCCGGGCTTCTTCCACTGTGGACGGTTCTAGCAGGGGCACCTCGGCATGGCGGGCAAAGTGGCGGGAATCGACTTCATTGATGCTGGAGTGGCCGCCGGGATCATCACCGACAATTATTACCAGGCCGCCCCGGATCACCGGGTGATTAAGGCTTAATAAAAAGTCTGCGGTCACGGCCAAACCGTTTTGCTTCATCACACACAGAGCCTTGAGGCCTGCAAAAGAGGCGGCGGCAGCAGCCTCCAGCCCTACCATCTCATTGACAGACCACTCCCCGTAAAGAGTTTTCCCGTCAGCCACTGTAAAGAGGGATTGGGCCACCTCTACGCAGGGAGAGCCGGGATATGAGCTGACAAAATCCACACCTGCCTCCAGGGCACCCCGGGCCATGGCCTCGTTGCCGGTCATGATTACCACCTGTCCGGCTTGTTTTGAATCAATCATCGGCTGCTCCTCCTCCCCCTTCTGCCAGCTGCACCCGGTATTGATCCGTAAGCTTTAAGTAGCTGTTGTTGACCGGGGGGATATCGTTTTCCCGGCCCTTGAAGACGCGCTCCTTTTTATCCAGGGCTGCTTCTTCCAGGGCTTTACGGGCTTCGGTTGGAAAGCTTCTGACCTCTATCAGTTTCGAAGAAAGGGCCTTTTGGAGCAGCGATAAGCCCGTACGGGTTCGCACCAGCAGGGTGCACCAGGCCGGATCGCTCTCGGTAGAACCGATGGATAAATCGGCCAGCTCCGAGGTGGGATCGGCGCAGGAATGACAGCCCCGGCGCACGTAAGCGCGGGTTTCTTCCAGGGAGAAGATGATTTCTCCCCGGTCGGTCTCCAGGGTTAAACCCCGGTCTTTGGGAATTTCACAACGCCCGATTCGGCTCGCCTGGTAATGTTTTCTCAGGTCTTCATAGAAACGGTAATCAAGCCCCCAGAAACAAAACAGCCCCAGGACCAGGGCCAGATTCTCACGGCCCCTGACGGAGCTGTAATGCTGCAGTTTACGCAGGGCAACAACCTGGCAGGGACGCCCCACCACGGCCACATTTTCAGAGGCAACAGCCAGGCTCCGGTTCAGACCCGCCAGTCCCGGATAAACCCCGTACTTGGAACCGGCAGCCGCCAGGACTTCCATTTTACTGCGGGCCAGGGTGTAGCGGGGGTAAAACCCATCGCTTGCCGTTAAAAGGGCCGCATCGACAAGCCCCTCCTCCAGGGCAGCAGTCATAAGGGCCGAGACAACCCCGCCGTTCTGGCCCTTATCCCTGATTTCCGGCAGCAGGGAGCGGGCCTGGAGAATTTCTTCAAAGGAGCCAAGGGCCGGGGTCATTTCGGCTGCCTCACTGCTGCTGATTTTAAAGGCAAGGTCGTTATAATCAGTGAAGGTGCGGGGACAGACAGCATAGCAGTTTCCACTCTCCAGTGAGCAGGCCTGCACCACGGCCACCCGGTCGTCTGCTGCCTTGATGTAAGGGCACAGCTCTACACAGGCTCCACAGGCCACACACCAGCCCGGGCCGATCACTTCTTCTGACAGCTGTTCGGGACCCTTGTTCAGTTCACCTGTAACCATCTCGGCCCTCCTTAAGAGAAACTGAATTAATAAGAAATGGCACTGATGATCATCATTTTTTCTTCTTCAGTTAACTAATGCTTAATTATCATCGCCCTGCAGTTTTAAAAGGGCGGGTCAGTGTTTTCGTAGTGATAATATCTTAACACATTTATAAACAATAATCTCTATACGGGCAACAAAATGAGCTCTCCAAAAGAAATTGAAAAGCAACATGCATCAGGTCCATCGTTACAGCAGGTACTGTATCAAGCGATATAAGCCTATTACTGCTCCCAGCAGTATATAGACCAGCAGTCAGGGTGAAATTTTTTTATACCAGGGTGTCCTGGTCTCTGCCATTTTCAGATCTGTCATATATATCTCCTCTTTTCTTCTATGTGCATACTAAAGTTTAGGCACAACCAGAAAGCAGATTTTTACTGGTTATGAAGCGTAGATCTGCCATAAACCAGGGGGTGAAAAAGCCAAGCCAGTTAACTTGCAACAAAAACATTTTCATTAATAACGCCTTCTCAATAATACATTACAATATATTAATATTTTAATATATAGAAGCAGTTTTTGCAAGTGCAGCGGCAGGTGTCGATCAGGCCGGAGTTATCAGGCAGCTTATTTACTTTTCCTGGAGATGATTACTAAGGCAAAAAGAACCAGCAGCGCTCCCGTTAAACTTAGAGCGCTTAAACGTTCGCCTACTAAAAATATGCCCAGCAGAGCAGCCGTTAAAGGTTCGGCCAGGGTAAT
>SKXC01000060.1 GCA_007128625.1 Syntrophomonadaceae bacterium
AATAAAGACACCACCTGTCAGTTATTTTAACTTACCCGGGCTCGTCGTGGTGAAAAAGGACGCAATTTGCCCGGTAATTGCCGGAAAGCTGTTATGCACATCAGCAAGTTGGAAAAGCTGGTCACAGCCGCTCAGCCAAAGAAACCTGAGAGGGCTAAACCTGTATTTTTGCTTAACCGGCAAGCGCTTACCTGCCTGTAAGATTTTTTGCTGCTTCAGATTTTATTTTTTCCCAGTCGTTCATCCAAAACAGGGCCCGGTACATCTCCGGATTGTTTTCTTTTAGTTCCCTGGTGGCGCGCTGATGAAAATGATAAACCTTGGCATGGGGAGTATAGATGATCCGCTTGTTATGAAAACTGCGCACCACATCGCAATATAACCGGTCCGAGCGGTAATGAGGCCCGTTTTTTTGATCGAGAAGCCCCGCCTGGTTGATCGTATCCCGCGGTAAATAAACGCAGAAAAAGGGGGCAAATGTAAGTTCTACGAACCCTCGAAACCGGTCGAACACCGGGTTTAGAACATTTTTATGGTGAGCAGAAAGATTTACATCCACTTCTCGATTTCTTATTGCCTTTGGAAGATGCACCGGTATTGTTTTTTCTCCCGGCAGCAGTACCTGCCGGGGAACTGCCAGGCCCAGGTCAGGGACATTTTCGACCACTTCGCCCAGGGCTTCCAGCCAACCGGGTGTTACCAGGGCATCGTTGTTGATCAAAATAATATCATTTTCCGGGTTTGCCTTCAAGATGCCCCGGTTAACAGCATAGCTAAAGCCGTAATTGCCATCGTTAAAAATGATTTCTGCTTTTCTTTCATTTTCAAGGCTTTCAAGGTAGCTGCGGACGGCAGGACCGGAGCAGTTGTCTACCACGATTATCTCGAAATTGGTGCTGTAGTGATAGATGCTTTCGATGCAGAGCCGCAGGTATTCAAGCGCTTCATAACCGGGAATGATGATTGTTACAGCCCGGCGGTTATTTGTGGGCCGGGGGCCGCTGATGGGGGCGGATAATTTTAGGTTGGCAAGGGCAGGCTGCCTGGAGCCGGCAAAGCTGTCAAGCAGGTTAAAGGGAAATAAGAGGCGGTCTATACCTTCATAAGCGGGTATTAAATCCTCTTTTACGGTAATCCTATTTTCATCCCGGTCATCAATGTTGTGGCTTAAAAGAGCCGGGATGGAAAGCGGGGGCAGATGGGCGGTATAACGCAGGATAAGATGCCAGTCGACGAAGCGCCGCAGGTGATCGGGCCACCCGCCGTATTGTTCGTAAAGGGAGCGGTGATGAACAAAAGAAGCTGTATTGATCCGGTTGTGATTTTCCAGTAAGGAGCGATTGAAGGGGCCGAACCTCAGGCAGCGGAGCTTTGTTTCTTCTTCTTGCGAAAAACCACCGGCCTGATCAAGTGTTGGCCTGTTTTTCCAAACAAGCTGGGCAGAATATGCCGCTTTGAACCCGGGGTTGGCTTGCAGCTCGTTGACCATGATTAAAAGAAAATCGGGATCCCAGAGATCGTCTGTGTCGAGGTAGGCCAGCCACTGCCCCTTTGCTGCTTCCAGGCCGTCGTTGCGGGCGCGGCATTGACCACCGTTTTCGCTGCGCCTGATAAGCCGCAGGCGCTTTTCATTAATTTTAGCGACAACTTCAGCAGTGTTATCGGTGCTGTTGTCATCTACCACAATTAGTTCCCAGTTCTGATAGGATTGGTTCTGGACTGAAGCAATGGCTTCTTCAATCAGGTGGGCGCGGTTATAGGCGGGCATGATCACGGAGACCAGGTCTGCTTGTGCGTAATCACGGTATTTTTCCACCAGGCAATTTTTTTGATGGTTCATGTAAGCGATCACCCGCCGGGCCTGTTCACTTAAGGGGGGGCGGATTAACTGGGAATCAAGCATCGCTGCACGTAAGTACTGCTCAAAGGTCATAAAGTGGTCGTAGTTTTGCTGTTCATAATGCCTGTTTCTTAAAGTTAACTGGTGATTAAGTAAGTGGCGGATAAAGTAGGCGCCCGGTGAGAGGCCGGCTGGGTCGAGGGCCCGGTGTTTTTTAAGAATTTCTTCGGGGTCAAATAATGGATTGGGAAGGCGGGCTTCTTCAGCGCCAAACATGACATAGTGAAGAACCGGGTCCATGCCCTCGTTGGCCACGTCCGGGTAGGCGGAGAGGTACCAGCTTTCGTTGAAGTATCCGGACTGGTGGATCAGGTCCGCCTGCCTGCGGGCAATTAAGGCTTTTTGTCTTAAACAGGTTTGCTCGATGCTTTCAGTTGAAGGTTGCCCCGGGGGGATAACCCTGACCAATCTTTGATCAGGAAAAGCGTCAATTTCGCCTTTAACCAGGCCGAGCACGGATCCGGCTTTGATCATGCTAACTGCAAAGAGCCGCTCCAGGGCATTTGCCAGCTGGCTTTCGTTTATTTTTTTATCCTTTTTATCATCGAGCTTGCCTGCTGCTTCTGCAAGGGGTTCTAGTGCTTCTGTGCGGGCCCAGAAACAGGAACCGGCAAAAAAGCCCCAGTCACCGGGAAGCTCGCCAGTACCGGGCATCATCTGCCACAGCATATTGATAATGTCCCTGTTTTCCGGCCGGAGGGCTTGATTGGATTTGTACAGTAAGGAGGAGCCGGCCAGACCGAGGTAAGGATCTTCAGCAAAGTGATTTAAAATTAAGCTAATCAGTTCAGGGGTGCCAAGAATACTTCTCAGCCTTAACTGCCGGAAGATGTCGCCTTGTTCCAGGCCCTCGTCCAAGGTGGATACCTTGCAGACCAGTTTGTAACCTTTGGCCCGGAGTTCCGGCAAGAGGCTGGCAAAGGGGAGCAGATCCCGGCCCTGAGGCGGAAACAGCTGAATGGTGGCCTCGGGAAAGTCCTCGAGGATCTGTTCGCTGAGATCGGAGTGATTGGCATGGGATAGAGAAATGAAAAGATGGTAGCTTAAGGGAATTTTAATGAGGTACTCTGCCATCTCTTCCCAGTGCTCCGGGTAGTCGACATGAGCTACTACTGCCATTTGGCCATCCAGCTGCTTTATAGTTTTTTGCTGTAATACAGAGTTTGTCATTTCGACTGGGCCTTGGCCTCCTTTTTATGCTCTATTACCAGGTTCTCTTTCTGTTTTACACCAGTACAGGGTATTGCTGCCAAGGTGCTTTTTGAAATTCT
>SKXC01000148.1 GCA_007128625.1 Syntrophomonadaceae bacterium
AATATACTGCAGATAAAACCCATAAAGGTAATCCTGCCCGGGAGTACCTCCTGGCAGCGGTGGCAAAAAGTACAGCAGATCAATATACAGAACTGGCAGTCAGGGCAGGATTTAACCCCATTTCGTTAGAGACCGTGACACCGGTACTGCTGCGATCAACTTTTCACAGTGTTAATACAAACAGCACTGATCACAGCAATTACCGCCTGATTGTTGATTTAGGAAACAAGTGCTCCAATTTGCTGCTCGTTGACAACAAGGGTTACTGTTATCACCGCAGTCTAAATATGGGCATCGTTAATTTCTGCGAGGCTGTTCATTCTGTTAAAGCCGGCAGCCCGGTCGCTGCCTTGAAGCGTACTTTCAGTACAGGCTCGCTTACTGAAAAAGGTCTGCATAACATTGCCGGAAAATTAGCCCGCAGTATAAACGAATCATTGGAATACTGGTCCGGCCATAACAGTAAGCACGAACTGGATCTTAATACCATTGAAGTCAGCGGTGGAGGAATATTTATTCCCGGTCTGGCCTCTTTTTTACAAAATGAACTGGGCTTAAAACTCAAACTGTATAACCCTTTCCGCCTTTTTAACAGCTCCCGGGATGAGCAAAATGTTTCTGGCGATTACCGGGGAGTTCTTTTTCCTCTAGCGCATGGACTGGCCCTGCGGGGGTGGTTAAGATAAAAGAAGAGATGGATTTACGCAGTGTTGAATTTATCAAATCCCGGCGCCTGTTTAACCCGGGAATGCTTAAAATCCTGTCAACCGGACTGGTAATAGCCTCTATAATCGGTGCCTGCTGCGGTGGCAATGTCTATTCAGATCTCCTTAAAAATAGTTTACTGAAAGAACAAACATTTTTGCGTGAACTGGAAGTAGAAGTTTATCCCCTGCTCAAGCTTTCAGAAGAAACTGCCCGCCTGGAAGCCATATATCATTTAAGAAAAGAAATTGAATCATCAGCAATACCTTTACCGCAGTATCTGGAAGATATCCAGTACCTAGCCTTTATCAACCGGGCCTGTATCACAGCTATCACTCTTGAGGACAGTGGAACCCTTGCCATCACGGGGCAGTGCAGAAAACTTGAACTTATTGACTCATACCATCAATCTTTAATCAAACTGCCCTTTATTGTTTCTGCCAGGGTTAATGCGATCGATATGAACAAAGAAAGTGAATACCTTTTTGAGATTACGGGATCCATAAAGACAGAAAGCAGGGCTAATGGTAATGATTAAAAAACATCTTAAATTCAGCAGCAGGCGCGAAGCATACCTGATCACCTTTCTTTTAATAATTATTGTGGTTTATTTATCCTGGACATTAGCCGCAAAATATATTTATTCTGATATCAAAGAACAGCATGAACAGCTCCGGCTCATTTGCCATGAAAAGGAGCAATTAATGGCAATAAGAAACCAGGGCCGGGAGATTAAAGCTGAATGGACCCTCTGGCAGGATAAAAAAGATCAGATCGAAGAAAATATCCATATGCAAGACGACCTGCCATTTGTCCTTGTCAATCTAAGAAAATATTTTAACAGCCTGCCCGGAACTGTTCATAATATGCAAGTAGGGCAAACAACCGATCATCAGCTCTACAGCAGTACCGGGATCAAGCTTGACATTTCCGTTCAAGCTTCCCGAACAAAAAGGCTTCTGCAGCAAATTGATAACTGCAGCTATTTTTTACTGATCAACAGCATTAACTGGTCTCAATCCGGTCAAGAAGAAGCTCGGCTAAATATCACCCTCAAGCTTATATTACTAAAGCCTTTTTCTGTTGATACAGCACATAACAATCTTGGTCTGGCAATCGATGAAGATCAATAATTGTAAACGGGGAGGGTAATTATTAAATGTCTGCTCAATACCGTGTTAAGGCAAAAAACTGGAATGGAAAAACAATTAATGAAAAAATAACCGCAAACAGCCGAAACCATGCCCTTGATCTGCTCAATACCCGTGAACTTATCCCCCTGGCTCTGAAGGAGCAATATATTTTCCGCAGTAAATTACAAACAATAGCCTTTAAGATCCTTAACAATATCGGCTACCGCCCTTACAGCAATCGCCATTTGATGATCTTTTGCCAGCAGTTTGCCACCATGTTAAAAGCCGGCATCAGTGCCCTGCAATGTTTAAGCATACTTTCCAGGCAAAAAGAGATATCTATGCTGCAAAAAAATATCAGGGCTGCAGCCCTGGAAGTTGAACAGGGTTCTACTTTAGCTGCTTCAATGCAAATGCAACCAGGCGGTTTTCCGGCTATCATGATCAACATGGTAGAAGCAGGTGAGACAAGTGGAACCATTGATTTAATTATGGAAAAGTTGGCTGATCATTTTGAAAAACAACACGATTTTACCGAGAAAATCCGTTCGGCCACTCTTTATCCATTATTAATCATTATTGTGGCCTTAGCAGTAATGCTGATCATGATTATATTTGTTTTGCCCCAGTTTTCCCAAATATTTAATACCATGGGCATGGATATGCCTGTATATACCCGCTTCCTGCTGCAATTTGCCAGCCTGATCAGGGAGTACTGGCTGCTTTTTTCAGGCTGTCTGGCAATCCTTATTGTCGCTTTGAGCTGCTTTGCCAAAACAAAAAAAGGCAGGCGGAAGGTTGACCTTCTGCGCCTGCATATGCCTTTCTTCAGCAAATTATATATTCAAACTATTTCTGCTCGCTTTGCCCGAACAATGTCGACCCTGCTTGCCAGCGGGATAAGCCTGAACAGCGCCCTGGAGCTTTCAGACAGGGTTGTTAACAATAGTGTTTTTTCCCAGTCCATTTACAAACTGATTGATGCCTTAAACCATGGTGAAAACATGTCCAGTCCAATGCTCGGTGACAAATACTTTCCCTCGTTATTGGCCGAGATGGTTCGCATCGGCGAAGAAACCGGCGCCCTGGACCATACCATGCACAGGACAGCTCTTTTCTATGAAAAAGAAACAGCATATGTCGTCGATCGGCTCAGCTCAATTTTAGAACCGGTCCTGCTAATAGTTGTCGGGCTTTTTATCGGACTGCTCGTATACTCAATTCTTTCACCTATGTATAGAGTATTCGAAACGATTTAATACTTCAATGATTACC
>SKXC01000117.1 GCA_007128625.1 Syntrophomonadaceae bacterium
ATCGAGAATAATGGTGCCGGGAGGTTTGGTGGTGGTGTAGTTATTGGTGAGAATTCTTCACCGGTCTTTGAAGACAATACAATATCTTCTAATATAGCTGAGGACTCAGGTGGTGGAATTTTTATACAGCTGTCATCTGTTACTTTTGTTGGAAATATTATTTCTGACAATAAAGCTTTAGATGGTTCAGGCGGAGGGATGATTATTGTTGCCAATTCATCGGCTAAGGTGCATAATAATGAATTTACCGGCAATTATTCTTCAGAAGTTGGCGGTGGATTAGTTGTTTTTGATAATTCAGTAGTGGAAATGACAGAAAATGTTTTTACCGGGAATGAAGCCGTTGAGATGGGCGGTGCATTTATCGGTTTTGGAGAAGCGAGTATTGAGAGAAACGATCCCGATGATAATATCTATGAAGACAATATACCTGAAGATGTGGAGGATGAAGAAAATGAAGAAGATGAGGAAAATGAAGAAGTAAATGAAAACGATAACGATTAATATAGATAGTAGGAAAAAATGACGTAGTGTTTTTCTTCAAAAAATTATTGATTCTAATACAATAACCTGCTTTAACAGCAGGTTATTGTATTAAGGTATTTACCTGATCCCCTGGCCGGTATTCTAGTTTTTATTATACCCTGCAATAAAGATTTGGCGCTGATCATTATTTTTATACCGGTAAGGGTTTAATTTTAATGATTTTTTTACTGGTCAAAATGATATTATTGTGACAGTGATAATGATAGTTTGACATTTAGGTGTCAGCAAACATGTAGGAGGAGTGTGCCCATGTATATTGAAGATATCAGCCCTTATGTTTTCCAAATTGGTCCACTGGCTGTTCGCTGGTATGGTTTGATGTTTGCTGTGTCTGTTTTAATCGGTTTTTATTACTTACGCAAGCACGGCCTAAAAAAAGGATTTAATGAAGACTCACTTTTTATCCTTTTTATAATCATTCTGCTCTCCCTGGTGGCAGGAGCCCGGTTGGTTTTTGTTGTTACCAACTGGTCATTTTTTATGGAGCACCCGGAGTTAATAATTCGTGTCGACCGGGGCGGCCTTGCTTTTCACGGAGGTTTACTGGGTGGAATATTAAGCAGCTGGTTGTATTGCCGGATAAAAGGATTAAACTGGTGGTCACTGGCTGACCTGGCTGTACCCGGGGTTGCTCTTGGTTATTCCCTGGTGCGTTTTGCAAATATTTTTAACCAGGAAATTCTCGGCCGTGAAGCAACCATGTTCTTTTTTGAAAGACACCCGGCCCAAATTTACGGTATATTGATCGGTTTACTTCTGCTTTTATTTCATAATTACCTGGCCCGCCGTAAAGATCTAAAACCCGGCTTCTTATTCTGGAATTTTATTTTAGGTTATACCATACTACGCGGTTTGATCGAAGATACTTTCAGAATTAACCCCCTGCCTGTCTGGGGATATGTTAGTGAAGCCTGGGGAGCCGGCTTTTTTACCATTGTGCAGCTATTAACTCTTCCGATTATTGCTCTTTGTTTATTCATGTTTTGGAAAATTAAGCGCGATTAAGGAAAGATTAATTCTTGATCTTTTGATAGGCCAGAGATAAAACGGTGACATTAATTGATATATTATGATATAGTAATGCTATCTCCGGAATAAGAAGTAATAATATCCGATCACCAATGCTCAGGGAGGTTGTAACGGTGACAAAAGCTGTATGGAAAGATATTATTGTGGCAGAAAGTGACAGTACGGTTGTTGTCGAGGGTAATCATTACTTTCCACCTGCAGATGTCAAAAAAGAATACCTTGTGGAAAGCGACTACAGAACAAAATGTCCCTGGAAAGGGCTGGCTCACCATTACCATCTGGAAGCGGCTGGAGAAACAATTGAAAATGCTGTTTGGTCTTACCCGGACCCGAAAGAAAAGGCCAGACATATAACCGGGTATTACGCCTTTGGAAAGGAGCTTGCGGTTGAGACATAGGAGCAGGATCAAGCTTAATGTTAGAAAGACTATTTCTGACTTTAGCTGTAAAAACTTTGTGTTGCTCCTGGTGATTACCGGATTACTGATTTTTGCCTTTGCTTGTAACCAGGGAAACCCGGTCAAAAATGCAGATAAGCTTAATGATCAGGAAGAAGTAGCCGGATCAGCAGGGGCTAAGGGGGACGAAGAAATGGATGAATTACGGGACAGGTTAACAGAATTACAATATAAGGTTACTCAGGAAGATGGCACTGAACCGCCATTTAACAATATATACTGGGATCACAAAGAAGAAGGTATATACGTGGACATTGTCTCCGGTGAGCCTTTATTTAGTTCCGGGGATAAATTTGATTCCGGCAGCGGCTGGCCCAGCTTCACCCGGCCGATTTATGAAGATAACATTGTAAAAAAAGAGGATTTTAGCTATGGCATGAAGCGTACCGAGGTGCGAAGCAAAAAAGCCGATTCACACCTCGGTCACCTTTTTGATGATGGACCGGAGCCAACCGGCAAACGCTACTGTATCAACTCTGCTGCCCTTGACTTTATCCCCAGAGATAAGATGGAAGAAAAAGGTTACGGACAGTACCTGGAGCTTTTTGATCAATAACAGATTAAATAAAAAAGACTAAAAAAAGCTAAAAAAAGAATGAAGCTTATTATGCCGGAAAATCCGGGGTCTCAATATTTGTTCCGGTTAAGATAGAAGTGTGGAATGACCTGTATGAAGTACTCCCACTGGCAAAGCTGGGAGTGCTTTTTTTCACAGGTAAGCTGATAAGCCTGCTAGTTTGAAGTATTTATTCGCTAATTACTTCATTATTACTTCACTGTTTTGAGCAAAGCACCTTACTGATAATTACTGTGAGAAGAGTTACTGCTGCCGAGGTATAAAAGGGAAAAATTGCAGTTATATTTTGCCATATTAAACCGCTTAAGGGCGGAAGCAGGGCTACTCCAAATGAATAGGTGGCAAAAAAGATCCCTATTGCCCGACCACGCCAGGCAGGATCAGAGTTATCCATAACCAGGCCAAGCATGCCCTGAAATGATAGGCCAAAACCGGTGCCGTATATGATTAAGGCGATATAAAGTTCTGTAGAGGTATTAGAAACAGCCGCATAGATTAAGGTTCCAAAAATAAGCAGTAATCCCATGACACAACCCTGAAAGTTACTTTTTATTAATGGTTTCAGCAGCTTTGGCCAGGATATTTGGATTATTATTGCAGATAGGGCGAAAGCTGCAAAAAGCATACCGGTTTGAGCATGATCCAGCCCCAGCGATTGGGCGCGGGCAGGCAAAAAAGAGGCCAGTGTTCCGGTGGATCCCATTGTTCCAAGGGCAAAAATAAAGGCTCCCTGCAGATATGGTTTGGTCATGATTAGTTTGATCGAAACTGGTGATGAAATTAAGCTTTCACTGCGGGAGTCATGTTTATTGATAAACCCAAAAGCGATTACAGCAGCAGCAGCCATCATCAGGGCAAGGCTGTAATATACGGTATGAAAACCGAACTGGTTTGCAATAATTCCGGCAAAAAGAGGGCCGGTTACTGCTGCCAGGCCGATTGTGGCTCCAAAAAGCGCCAGTCGCAGATCATGAGAAGTACTGTTAGCCTTATTTGCAGTCAGGCAGGCCAGGGAGGCGGGAACCAGGAGCCCTCCCATGAATCCATGTCCGGCCCGGATCATGACCAGGTGATATGCGCTTATGGCTTGCGTATAGAATAACAGGGCTAGAAAAACACCGGCTAGACCGATTATAAGCGGATACCACCAGCCTTTATTGTCGATAACTATGCCTCCGGCAAAATTACCGAAAATGTTAAAAAGTGAATAAAAGCCGACTACTAACCCTAACAGGAAAGGTGTTGCACCAAGAGACAGGGTATAAGGAGCCAGCACCGGCATCTGGGCGTGGGTGTCAAAGAAAGAAAAGAAAACGATCAAATAAACAGGTATCAATATAATCTTGTTTCGGTGATTACCGGATATATTCTTGAATTTATTTTTTCCGGTCAAGCTCTTTGGATCTTTTGGTTTCAAAAATGTACCTCCAGGTTTATCTTTAAACAGGTTTACTTCTCAAATATACACTATTAACCTTTTTTTGGGTATAATAATCATCCATTATTTTCTATTAACCTGCTATAACCTGCTGATAACCAGTAACTTGCTCATCTCTTCCTGGATCAAACACCAGGGATACCCTCTCATAGTGACATTTTCCCTGAACATTCTTAGGGTGACAATATCACTGAGCAAACTCACAAAGTAGAAATTTCCTGTTGACACAAGAGTGAATAAGTGCTAAATTAGATATGTTAGTTATGGCTAACATTTCGGTTGGCAAATGGATTCTATCAATTATTTTAGGGCGGTGGCCACAATGGTTAAGTCATTACCTGTTACTGCATCACTGCAGGATTACCTGGAAGTTATTTTAAACTTGATGCAGGAAAATAAAACGGCCCGGGTTACTGATATAGCCGATCGCCTGGATGTTGCCAAACCCAGTGTCATCCAGGGTCTGACTTTATTAAAAGAAAAAAATTTAATCAGGCAGGATCGTTATGGTCCGGTAGAACTGACTGACGAAGGCCGTCGTTATGCGATGAAGATAAGGCACAGGCACAAAATTATTTACGGTTTTCTGACCCAAATACTGGGAGTATCCCCAAAGGCGGCAGAAAATGATGCCTGTTTAATGGAACATGATTTGAGTAGTGAAACTTTCGAAAAACTGCTTCATTATTTATCGGATCAGGATGTTGATGCTGGATTAAAAAAAGAACTTGCCTGGCATGACGATGCAAAGTGAACCACTTTGGAGGTGATTGATATTGAAATTATCCCTGGTAGAGATGAAACCTGGTCAATCCGGAGTTATTTCTTCAATTAAGGGAGGAGCCGGTTTTGCAGCAAAATTGAACCAGATCGGTTTACGGGAAGGAAAAAGCATAAAAAAGATCAGCTCGGTTTTTAATCGTGGGCCGGTAACTGTTAATGTCGATAATTTTCAAATCGCAGTTGGTTATGGTAAAGCAATACGTATACTGGTGGAGGTAGAAAGCATTGAGGAAAATAGTTCTCGCGGGTAATCCTAATGTGGGTAAGAGTGTTATATTTTCGCAATTAACCGGTGCAAAAGTTATGATATCCAATTATTCTGGAACTACGGTTGAATTTACCAGGGGCCAGCTTAATACAGAGCATGAATCATTTGAAGTTCTCGATGCTCCGGGAACATACAGCCTTGAGCCCACTTCCAAGGTAGAAGAGGTTGCATCTGATCTGGTTGAAAAAGCGGATATAGTAATCAACGTGGTTGATGCTACAAACCTGGAGCGCAACCTTTTTTTGACCACTGAACTTATGGAAAGAGATGTGCCCTTAATTATAGCCCTTAATATGATTGACGAAGCCGGCCATAAAGGGGTGAAAATTGACGTTGAAAAAATGGAATCAGAACTGGGTGTTCCGGTTATACCGACCGTTGCTGTCAGTGGAGAAGGTTTAAAAGACCTTGTTGATTCGCTGTCAAGCTCTGTTAACATCGATAAAAATTCTTTGAGCATTCCTGATCGCTGGTCCTATGTAGGTGCCCTGGTTGGACGGATCCAGGAAATTGTTCATCGGCATCACAGCTGGCTTGAGCGTTTACAGGATGCCAGTTTGAATCCGCTTACCGGCCTTCCCCTTGCCGGGTTGGTCCTTTTTCTCGCTTTCCAGCTGGTAATCGGCCTGGGTGATTTTCTTCATGAATTTATGGAAGATTATATTTTTGAGGGGCCTTATGAAACACTGCTGGTTTATCTTAGCGAAGCAATGTCCGGCAGGGGATTTTTGCATGATGTTTTAATCGGCCAGCTGGTAGAAGGCAAAATTGATTTTGAGGAATCACTTGGAGTGCTTACCACCGGTGTCTATGTTGAACTTGGTGTGGTCCTTCCTTTCCTGGCTGTGTTTTACCTGGTGCTTGGTTTTCTGGAAGATTCAGGATACCTGCCCCGCCTGGCCGTAATGGTGGACCGCAGTATGCACCGGCTGGGCCTGCATGGTTATTCAATCATTCCCATGGTTCTTGGCTTCGGGTGCAATGTGCCGGCTGCCTTAGCTGCCCGAAACCTGGAGAGCCGTCGTGAAAGGTTTATTGCCTGCACCCTGATGGCCGTAGCTGTGCCCTGTATGGCTCAACTTGCTTTAATTGTGGGTTTGGTGGGCCGTTTTGGTTTAGAATACCTGGCGGTGGTTTTTGCCTCCCTGTTTTTTATCTGGGTTGTTTTAGGGTTGATCATTGATCGGGTTATGCCCGGATATACCCCTTCCATGGTGATAGAAATACCTCCCTACCGTATACCCAGCTTGAAAGCACAGGTAAAAAAACTGGTCATGCGTATCAAAGGTTTCCTTGTTCATGCCACTCCTTATATCCTCGGCGGTATCCTTGTCATTAATATACTTTATACACTGGGCATTATAGATTATCTCGGGATGCTATTTACTCCTGTTGTCCGGGGACTGCTTGGTTTGCCCGGTGAAGCGGTATCGACCCTGTTGATCGGTTTTTTGCGTAAGGATGTGGCCGTAGCCATGCTGGTGCCCCTGGGGTTGACTGCCCGGCAATTTGTCATCGGGGCCGTGGTGCTGGCTGCTTATTTCCCCTGTGCTGCCACTTTTACAGTCATGGTAAAGGAAATGGGTGTAGTTGATATGTTCAAATCAGCAGTGATCATGGTGGCAACCGCTTTTTCTGCCGGTTTCCTCCTCAACCTGCTGCTGGATACAATAATACCGGCCGCTTACCTGGCAGCCGGGCTGGTTGCCCTGAGTATTATCTTGCCCCTGCTCTTGGGCAGCAGCTCGGACCGGCGGGAATTATCCGATCTTGATGAAATAGCCTGACAGTTCAGTGGTTAGATTTTTGAAAGTTTATTTTGCAGTAGTATAGATTTATAAGCATACTGCTTTAAGCTAAAAGGCGCCTGCTCAGCCTGTTCATCCGGTGCCTGAGGGCCTGGGGATTTAGCTCTCCGTTAATGGATGACTGGCTGTACCGGTTGAGTTTAGCCAGGATGAGTGCCTGTTCTGTTAACTGCAAAGCGGTACGATATTCACGGCGTTGATGCTCATAATACTTGGCCAGCTCGACAAGTACTGTTGGGTTAATGAAATTAGTTTCCGCCACTTCTTCCCATATTTTTACCGCTTCTGTCCATTTTCCCTGACGTTTAAAATACAAGGCCAGCTTGAGGGCTGCTTCTTCAGCCAGGGGATCGGGAGTATTTTTAGAAGCTGCACGCAGGTAACCGATTCCTTCCTCACTGCGGCCCGTTTCCAGGCAAAGGCAACCTAAAGCCAATAACTCGGCGGGGTGCCCGGCCAGCTGACCGGCAGAAGTGCGGTACACCCTCTCCAGAAGGCTGACCATGGAAAGAATGTCAAGTGCGTTGTGATCAAAAACCTTTTTTAAAAGTTCAGTTTCTCCCCGGCGTAAATAATTGAAGTAAACAGCCGGTATTTCAGAGCCGGGAATATCATCATCGCGTTTTATGTTTAACAATGCTTCCTCCAGGGAATGCAGGGAACGGGAAACCAGTCTTTTTTTCCAGAGATTTCGGGCACATTGCAGCAGGTCGAGGTGCTGCCGGGGCTCGGTAGTTTTAATGCCGGCTAATACCTGGCGGGTATTGATCAGCGGAAGATCGAATAATTTGCCGTTAAAGGTTACCATGGTCGGAAAACAGGCAGCGGCAGCGGTAAAGTGGCTCAACAAAGCCCTTTCTTCAGCCGGCCGGCGCAGGAAATACTGGCGCAGCAGGAAGAAATTTTCTTCAATCCAGCCCATGCCAATTAAGAAGGCCCAGGTTCCGACGCCCCCGCCCAGCCCCGTGGTTTCAATATCGAAAAAGATTGATTTTCGGGGATTAAAATCGCTCATATTTTTATCCCTGGAAGGCAGGGACAGGTCCGGACCGCAGCAGGAAAGGATACCTGAAAGGTTGCTGCTGCCGTGTCTATGCTCCAGGGGGATCTTTAATTCACGCAGGTAACAGGGCCCAAATTCAGTAGCTTCCTCCCGGCATTCTCCGGGAAAGAGATTTAAATTTCCACCTTTCTCAAGGGCCTCCGCCATTTGCCGGCCTGTCTTGATTTCCCCGCTGATTCGAAGTGCAGAGAGCTTTGAGTTTATATCTCTGATCACCGCAGGATCACCTCGATTAGTTGTAACGCCTGCTTTTTGCCGGGTTCTCCACCCTGGTAAACAGGGCCGATGCAGGATGGACATCCGTCAATACACTGACAATCGGTGATTACTTTTTTGGCGGCGTAAAAAATATCCCGGTAACTGCGGTAAATCTCTGCGCTGTAACCGACCCCTCCGGGAAAGTTATCGTAAAGAAAAAGGGTGGGCAGTTCGGTAAAAGGCGCTTTGACCTGGCTGACTGCCCGCAGGTCGCGCGGATCACCCATCAGGAAAAATGCAGTTACCTGCGGAAGCAAGTTGGCCAGGCCAATCAAACCGGACTGGATGGCTGAAAGCGGCATCCCCCCAAGTGATGCCGGTGGAAATGATACCCAGAAAGCGGTCGTATGCATTTCGGTTTCCGGCAGGTCCACCGGTCCGGAGCCCAGGTTTTCATGGGTATTGAACCTGATTTTCTTAAACATCGAAACCAGCGCATTGATCCGGACATCACCCCAGGTTCTGTTTACTTTTCCTGCTTCCTCTTCAAATATATCTAAAATTTTTAGATCGACCGATAAATTGGCATCGGTAAAATAGTTAACCTCCACCTGGCGCACATAAGCTTTTTTTTCTTCGAAGTCAAGTTTTTCTACCTGAAATTGTCTCCCACCGTGCATATAAATTGCTTCTTCATGAACCAGCATGGGGGCGCTAAAACGGTCAACTTCGCCGATAACCTGCGGATGCTTCTCTGTATCGTCGATGATAACCACGTTTTCCCGGGTAGCACTGCGCAGGCTGATTTCTTCAGCCGGGTAAGTATCTTCCATCCAGTGATAGCGGTTATCGCTTAAATAGAGGACCTCTTCTTCTTCCAGAAACTGCAGGACTTCCTCAACCCTGGCCCTGCCAAAAAGTTCATTTTTATTAAAAGGCAATTCAAAAGCGGCACAGCGTACGTGGTTGGTTAAAATGATCAGGTTGTCTGGATCAGCCAGGGCACGTTCCGGGCTGCGCCCGAAAAAATAAGCGGGATTGGCTACGATGTACTGGTTCAGCGGTTCACTATTGGCGATCAATACAGCCAGGGAAGTGCCGCTGCGCCGTCCTGAGCGGCCGGCTTGTTGCCAGGTGCTGGCAATACTGCCCGGGTAGCCGGTCATCAGGCAGGCATCAAGGGCTCCGATATCTATACCCAGTTCCAGCGCATTGGTGCTGATCACACCCCTGACCGTTCCCCGGCGAAGGCCTTCTTCTATAGCCCTTCTTTCCCGGGGCAGGTAACCGCCCCGGTATCCCCTGATGCTGCTTTCTTCACCGGGCTTTCTTTTATGGCCTTGATTTAAGTAAGTCAGTAGTACTTCCACCCCCAGGCGGCTGCGGGTGAAGACTATGGTTTGTATATCTTTCTCGAGCAATTTTCCAGCCAGTCCCTGGGCTTCTAAAAGTGAACTGCGCCGCAAGCCCAGTTCGGGGTTGATCACAGGCGGATTATAGAAAATAAAATGTTTTTCTGCCTGCGGTGCCCCGTTTTCAGTTATAACCTGCAGCGGTTCTTCAATTAATAGGTCGGCTAATTCGCCGGGATTGGCAATGGTAGCTGAACAAAGAATAAAAACCGGAGCTGATCCGTAAAAAGCACAAATACGCTTTAAACGGCGGATAACATTGGCCACATGACTGCCGAAAACCCCGCGATACTGGTGCATTTCGTCTATGACAATATATTTAAGATTCTGGAAGAGTTGAATCCACTTGGTGTGGTGAGGTAAGATTGCCGAATGGAGCATGTCCGGATTGGTGACGACGATATGGCCGTGACGGCGGATTCCCTGGCGCAGCCCCGGTTCGGTGTCTCCATCGTAGGTATGACAGTAGAGGCTGGTATCCAACTCTTCGGTTAGCTCCCGCAGTTCGCTTACCTGGTCCTGGGAGAGGGCTTTAGTTGGGAAAAGATACAGGGCCCGGCTTGATGAATCCCGGATCAGCGAAGTAATTACCGGCAGGTTGTAACAAAGTGTTTTTCCTGAAGCAGTCGGAGTTACCACCACTACATTGTTGTTTTTTAACACAGCATCAATTGCCATTGCCTGGTGGCTGTATAGTTTCTCGATGCCGCGGTTCTTTAAGGCTTTATGCAGTTGTGGTTCCAGGTTGTTCGGGAAATCAAAA
Source organism: Syntrophomonadaceae bacterium (assembly GCA_007128625.1). Lineage (GTDB taxonomy): Bacteria > Bacillota > Dethiobacteria > DTU022 > DTU022 > B1SED10-74M. The sequence goes on from SKXC01000117.1 coordinate 10,344, forward strand.
AAAATGCCTGCTGATTCCGGGACCACTTCCCAGCGGGTGACATTGCTCATGAATGCAGGGTCATCTCTCCATTCTTTCAGCAGTTCGTTCAGGTTGGGCATAAATAATTATCCCGCCTTAAACATAAGTTTGTAATCAAACTATATATTCGACATGAAAAGGCAGAACTCCTACCTCAGGCAGAATCCTTTTGTCCGGTAAAGGAATTATTACTCCACCGGCGAAATTATTATAAGAAAGCTTATGGACAGTGAAGTCCATCAACTGCCATAAGCCAACCCTAATACATTTTATTACAAGGAGAAACTAATATGGGACATCTTTCAGGCGGCAAGGAAGAAGCTTATCAAGCTCTGGCGGAAAGGTTGAGCAGGTTTCCGGTAGGAGTTGTGATTAACGATACCTTGATGGAAATATTAAAGCTGCTCTACAGCGAACATGAAGCAAACTTAGGCAGCAAATTTCCTCTTAAGCCGCGCCCGCTGGAAACAATCAGGGATATAACCGGGATGGCTGATAAAGAACTGACTGCATTGCTGGAAGTAATGGCTGAAAAAGGCCTCGTTGTTGATATACCCCGTAAAGGGACTACCTATTATATGCTTTCACCGGTAGTAGTCGGGTTTTTTGAATACAGCCTGATGCGGACTGGTGGAGCCAATATCAAGGAACTATCTGCCTTGTTTGAAAAGTATTTTCAAGAGCAGGGTGTAGCCGAAGAAATTTTCGGATCGGATCCAAAAATGTTTCGGACCCTGGTTTACGAGCATTATATTCCTGAACTGGTCCAGACAGAAGTATTGGACTACGAAAAGGCAGAAGCAGTAATACGCAGCTCCGGCGGAGGCAGTCTTTCGATCTGTGCCTGCCGGCACAAGGCCAGTCATCTGGGTAACCCCTGCAGGTACCCTATGGATGATATTTGCACTTCACTGGGCCGCCCGTCCCAGTGGCTGATCAGGCGGGGGTTTGCCCGCGAAGCGACAACCGATCAATTGCTGCATAACCTTGAGCGCAGCTATAAACTGGGGCTGGTTCTGACCTGTGATAATGTTATTGATGAACCGGCTTATATCTGCCACTGCTGCGGCTGCTGTTGTGGGCCCCTTCAGGCCATCAAAAATCACGGGGTGCAGGGGGTTCAGCCCAGCAATTTCATCCCCTCCTTAGATCCGGATAAGTGCCTGGGTTGTGAAGCCTGCATTGACCTTTGCCATATTGAAGCGCTCAAATCTTCACCGGAAGCAGAAC
>SKXC01000045.1 GCA_007128625.1 Syntrophomonadaceae bacterium
AACTGATCTCTCAACTGGTAAAGCCTTTCAATAAAAGCTTCCCCGGGCAGGCCCTGGGCTTCCAGGTTTGCTACCGCTTCATCAACCAGCGGCTCCAGTACTGCATCCCACCGGGCTCTTTCTTCAGGATCGAGTTCCACTACTTCCAGGCCCTCTTCGGCAACAGCCCATTCTACAGCATCAATGCAGTGCCCGTCGAGGTACTGCCCCGTCCACTGGGCCATCTCCGGTCCCAGCTCATCGATAATATCCTGGACTTCCTGCGGCAGGGCATCAAAAACAGCTCTGTCCATTACTGCAGCAAAAGAAATCTGGAAAATGGGGTAATCGGTAAGATATTTGACTGTTTCGGCATATTTAAAATCATAGAGCACCTCACGGGAAGAAGCATAACCATCAATAACCCCGGTCTCCAGAGCTTCCCCTACTTCACCCTGACCCATACTGACCTGGGTAGCACCCAGTGCACCGAGAAACGGAGCGCCGGTTCCGGCAGCCCTGAGCTCCAAGCCCCTGAGATCTTCCAGGCTGGCCACCCGATCTTTAGATTGGATGTAAGCCGGTTCTGTAGCAAACAGGGTGATCACTTTATAGTCAGCAAATTCTTCCGGCTGAAACTCCTGATACAGCTCCCATAAAACCATGCTGGCAACTTCAGCATTGGGATAATCCAGTGGGAAGTCGGCAAGCTCAATTAAAGGAAAGCGTCCCGGCTCATAAGAAGGACAGGAAAGGCCGATATCAGCCACCCCTTCCAGGACCCCGTCAAACATGTTAAAAGGTCCCAGCAACTCTCCACCGGGAAAAGTATTGACCGTAACCAGCCCCCCTGTACGTTCTTCCAGCCGATCGGCCCATTCCTGCATCTGAACACCAGGGAAAGTACCTGCAGGTGCAAAGAAGGCGTAACTTAATGTAATCGGGTCATATGCAGGCTCCTCTTCCTCCGGCTCATCTACCTCTTCTTCCGGCTCATCTACCTCTTCTTCCGGCTCATCTACAGGATCACACCCGAAACCGGCCATTACCAGCATCAGCACGATTCCAAAGATAAGCAAGATCTTCCAATTTACGCTTTTCACAACTAAAACCCCCTAAATTTTGATACCGATCCAAACCAAATCAAAAAAAGTCGGGTGCCTCACCTCCATGAAAAGAAGAATTAATCAATTAAGTCTTTTGTAGAATCTTTTTATTTTCAGTTTATTTTATCACACCCTCTCCCCGTACCAATACGTCTCAAACGAACAAAAATGAAGCATTTTTTTTGTCTTAAAAGAATAATTTTGAGCTCATCGATTTATGACCAGGATAAAAGATAAGCGAACAGCATATAAGAAACATATTATTCGGTATAAAAACCTGATCGCTTTCATATTGTAGTCATGTTCGATTTATGGGTAGCAATGTACAGAGAAGCCTTAAAAATGCTAAATACACCTTCTCTACTGGTTTAAAACCATCTAACCGGCCCATGTAAAAGACGCTGATTATAATTCCTTGATCAAGATTTACTTAAAGGTTCTTGATCTCCAGGACTTTTAAAGCCAGCTGCAGGTTAAGCCTCGTCTCAGGATTATGGAGATCTATCCCTGCAATCTCCTGGATTTTCTGCAGACGGTACTTTAAAGTATTTAGATGAATAAACAAGCTCTCTGCGGTTTTTTGGTTGTTGCAGTTGGAAAAAAGATACTGTCGTAAAGTTTGAATGAAAACTTCGTTTTTCTTCTTTCGGTCGTAATTCAAGAGTGGCCCCAGGGCTTGATCAACAAGCTGCTGCAAATCAGTTTCATCGCTGACATTAAATAAAAGCTTGTAAGCACCCAGGGATTCGTAGGCAATGACATGATCCTTTTTATTAAACTTTCGGGAAATGAAGATGGCCCTCCTGGCTTCCTGGTAAGAATTTTTGATCTCTTCAATACTGCTGCCTACCTTTCCGATGCCGATCGAAACTGTAATTTCGGGAATTAACTGTTTCACCTTATCTTTTAAGAAATAAGCAATTTCATCCAAACCCGGATCAGACTTGTTCCCCGGGCAAGGGGCCGCTACTACAATGGCATCGCTTTTTATACCGGTAATTGAGGAAGGAATTCTTTCTTCAACGCAGTTTTTGACAATATCAAAAACCCGCCGTTTTAACTGCGAGATCATGCTTTCATTTCCTTTTTTTTTGTAGAGATGATCAGAACAGTCATCTATATCCAAATAGATCACCTGGTAAGGTTCTGTTAGGTCATGACCCAGGTACGATGCTCTATGAATCATATCTTCAGAAGAATGATAGCTGCCATTTAAAAGGTCATCAAGAAAATCACCGCTAACTCTTTCTTCCACCTCGTAAGCAATCTTACTCTGCATCATTTTAATTGTGAAGACGGTTACCGCATGTTCGATGGCCAGAAATTCCATATCACCGAGCTTTTGTTTACTGTGTTCAAGGATAGAAACATAGCCTAAAATATTATTGGCCAGGGTAATCGGTGCAATTAACCTGGCCCGGTTCATACCACCATCCGGAAAAGGCGGTAAAAGTACAGCCTGTTTTAAATTATTAACCTGCTGCATCAGTTCCCTGAAAATCTTATATTCCCAGAGGTCTTCTGACATTGATTTCTCTAAAAAATCTAAATTATCTTCTTCTTCGGTCAGGTATGAGCCTATTATTTTGAAAAACTGATCCTGAACAACTATGTCACGTCCGATTAGTTGAGCCAGTGTAAAAACAATTTCATTAAAGTTCCTGTCCTTTAACACCAGCCTGGTTAATTTATTATGCACATCCATCGAGTGACGAAGGAGTTCGTTTTTATTCTCCAGCTGTTTAAAGAGGCGGGCATTTTCAATAACAATTGCAAGCTGGTAAGCAAGCAGTTCCAGGAGACGCGCATCTTCGGTAGTAAAATTACCCTTTCTTTTATTGATGGCATGAAGGATACCGATTCTTCTGTTGTCTACTACAAGGGGAACCGTAAGAGAACTGCGTGCGCCGTAAAGTTTGGCCAGTTTTTGATTGGTAACATGATCACGGTTAGTCATATTGCAGATGTAGGGTTTGCCGGTTAAAAATACTTTTGCGGCCACCCCCATCCCATCTTCCATATCAGTGTCGGTAGACAGGGTATAAGCTTTAAACTGTTCACTGCTTACTCCAAAAGCTGGTTTTTGCAAAACCAGGGCCTTCTGCTCGGGATCATAGAGTAAAACCCCGCAGCTTTCCACATCAATAATCGATTTCAACTCATCTAAAATTTTCTCCAGAACAACTTCAAGATCATCGGTATTTGATGATAAATATTTACTAAAACGCATCAGGGCATCCATTTCTTTACGGAGCTTCTGTAAAGAGCCTTGCAGATCCTTGTTTTCCCATAAATTTGTAATGTTACTGCCAATCAGGCTTAACAAACCGTCTTCATTACTGGAAAAAATCATCGGTTCATAAGAACCAACTCCAATAAGGCCATGGTCATCTGATACTAACTCTAAAGGATGAAGTAAAAAGGAAGCGCATTCCTGCTTCAGCAGGGAAGTTAAAAACCGGTCCAGTTCTTTATCCCGGCCGGAAGTGCATTCGGAAAACAGTCCGGCAACCTCTTCTTCACCGGCTTTCCACTGCATTTTTTGCCACAAGGGCTCACCCTGCCGGCCCTGCGAAAGATAGGCTGTCAATTCTTCCCGCAGCTGGTTATAGGTAAAAATAAATGAAAGATCTGTTCCCAGTGAAGATCGGGCAAGGACTAGAGCATTGGTCAACCATTCTTCTGAAGAAACCCCGTTTGTCTCCCCGGGGAAATGCTTGACTTTTTCCCATAAGCCTTCCCCGGAAGCCTTTACTTCTGCCTGCTTATGGAAGACCCTGTGCATATAAATTCTCCTCAATAAATATTCTTCAATATATAGTTATCTTTAAATTTTAAAATTTTTAATGCTCTCTCTCATCAAAAACCCGCTTCGTTTTCCTTTCTGTTCTTGGCAATTCCCGGCAGCCAACAACCTCTATCTGAGGTGAAATGCCAATTTTTGCTTTAATTGTATTCTTAATGGTTTGAGCAAGATCGTTTCGATCACCGCAAAAACCCTGTTCTGCTTCTATGCGCAAAAGCATGCTGTCCCTGCCCTGATCCCGATTTAGGATAACCTGGTACTCACAATCAAGTCCTTCAGTATTTGAAATCAGCTGATCAATTTGTGCTGGAAAACAAATAACCCCCCTGAACTTAAACATATCATCTGTGCGGCCTAAAATCCGGTCCAGGCGAAAAAACGGACTGCCGCAGGAACACTCTTCTGCATACAGGCGGGTAATATCCCGGGTCCGGTATCGAATCAACGGCATCCCTTCTTTTTTCAGGGTTGTTACTACCATTTCACCCTGTTCACCGGGAGCCACCGCTTTTCCTGTATCTGGATCAATAGTCTCAAATATAAAATAGTCCGACCAGTAATGGATCCCCTGATGCTGATTGCAATCAATACCCGTTCCCGGCCCGTAGGTTTCAGTCATACCGATAATATCAAAAGTTTCAATTTCCAGCAGTTCTTCAATCCTGGCCCGCATTTTGTCGCCCCATCTTTCCGAACCGATTACTCCCACCCTCAGCTTTATTTTGTCCTTAATACCTTTTTTATTGACTTCTTCGGCAAGGAGCAGTGCATAAGAAGAAGTACAGCAGATAGCTGTAGCCTCCAGATCGATCAACATCTCCATCTGCAAATCATTTCCAGCCGGCCCCACCGGAATAGCCATTGCCCCAAGCTTTTCTATACCGGCCTGGAAACCGGCACCTGCCGTCCAAAGCCCATAACCCACGGTAATCTGCACCCGGTCTTCTGGTGTGACCCCGGCGAAATGCCAGCACCTGGCCATCATTTCAGCCCAATCGTCAAGGTCTTTCTGGGTGTAATAAGCAACTGTTTTTTTACCGGTTGTCCCTGAAGAAGCATGGATTCTGACAATATCTTTTTCCGGAACAGACATCAGGCCAAAAGGATAGGCATCTTTCAACTCTTCCTTTTCAGTAAACGGCAGCCTGGTAAGATCATCAAGACCGTGAATGTCGCCGGGAGAAATTCCGGCATCGTCCAATTTCTTTTGGTAAAAAGGACAGTTGTCATAAGCGTGCTTCACTGTCCATAGCAGCCCTTTTCCCTGCACGGCAAGCATTTCATCCCGGGATTTTGGAACACTGTTTTGATTAATCAAAGCATTGACCTCCTTGAGTTGTGTAAAATGTGAAATAAGTAGGATTTTGTGTAATGTTAAAACCTTTTATATTTTGTCACGCTTTTTTCTTATTCGACACTAAAAATGTTACTCCTGCTGCTTAAATTAAAATGGCTGAAGTAAAAAAACCAGCCCTTTATTGTTTTTTACGATCATTTACCTTTCCATACCGGTTTTCTTCTTTCCATGTATGCATTAATACCTTCGATGAAGTCATCACTTTCAAAAGTGATCCGTTCCAGCTGCTCAAGCTCTGTGTAGTCTTTTAGTTCATGGTGTTCAGCTAAGCGGGTGATCGCTGTTTTTATCCCTCTCACGGCAAGAGGAGCATTACCGGCAATTTTTTGTGCTGCCCTATGAGTTACGGCCTTAAGGTCTAAGGCGGGAACAACCTGGTTCACCAGGCCAATAGCCTGAGCCCGCTGTGCTGAAACCGCTTCGCCGACCAGCAGCAGTTCTTTTGCCGCACCCACTCCTACCAGGTCCACTATTTTTTGGATTAAGCTGTAGTTGAGAGAAATTCCCAGCTTTGCTGCTGGAATGGCAAATTTGGCATCTTCCGTGCAAATTCTTAAATCGCAGGCGATCGCCAATTCACAGCCTGCGCCTACAGCCCAACCGTTGATCATAGCAATAACCGGCTGGGGACAATTTACAATACTTTCAATAGCCCGATCAACATAATTAAGATAGCGAAGATGTTTTTCTTTGTTGATTAATTCTTTTAACTTATAGATATCAGCGCCGGAAGCAAAAGTATTCCCAGCCCCGGTTATAATCACAACCTTTGTAGCGGCATCGCTGGAAAAAGAACCCATGATTTCTGAAAACCGGATCCACATCTCTTCATTAAAAGCATTTCGTTGTTCACTGCGATCGATTAAGACCTCGGCTATTCCATTTTTTTTACTTAACTGAAAATACTCCAATAAGCTCACTCCTCGAAATACCTGGTAGATTTATCTTGGCTAACTCATACCTGGATTTTATTGAAAACTTCGAAATCGGTCAACCCCAAACCAGACAGCTGGCCACACCAGACAGCTGAGACCCATTGACTATGCCCCTGCATGGAGTTATAATAAATTCGGTATAATTCAGAATAAATATTTCGAAAAATGGCCCTAACACCGTAAGAATCTCTGAGGTTACTAAACCTTACAAGCCTGTGCAAGGGCAGCCTTGACCACCTCATTAATTAGGACTTGCTCCTTGTCCCGGGCAGGCTCAATAAAACATAATAAAAGATGGAGTGATTAATAGTGTCTGATAAAACCTACCAAACTGAAACCGAAAGACTAAGATCTTTAAAAAAACAGGCAATGCTTGGCGGTGGAGAAAAGGCGATCGAAAAACAACACAGCCGGGGCAGGCTTACTGCCAGGGAAAGAATCGATGTTCTTCTTGATCCCGGCAGTTTTGTTGAATTCAACACTCTCGCTGAACACCAATGTCATGATTTTGATATGCAGAAGAAAAAATTTCCCGGCGATGGAGTGGTAACCGGATACGGAACCATTGAAGGCAGGCTGGTCTTTGTCTTTTCTGAAGATGTTACTGTTCTCGGCGGGTCGGTAGGTGCAACCCATGGAGCAAAAATTTGTTATACGATCAATAAGGCTATTACAGTTGGCGCACCGCTAATCGGGCTTTATGAATCGGGCGGAGGAAGGATCCATGAAGGTTTTGCTGCTTCCCGCAATGTTGCCGGCATGTTTCACTACAACACCAAGGCCTCCGGTGTAATCCCGCAGATCTCTGCAATCATGGGAACCTGTGCCGGAGTAGCTGTGTATTCACCGGCAATTACCGATTTCATTTTTATGGTTGAAAAAACCAGCCAGATGTTTATTACCGGCCCCGGCGTGATCAAGTCGGTTATGGGAGAACAGGTAGACATCGAAAGTCTTGGCGGATCCAAAATACACTCCGAAAAAAGCGGCAACGCCCATTTTGTTTATCCTGATGACCGGGAGTGCCTGCTGGGTATCAGGAGGCTGCTGAGCTTTCTGCCCGTTAACAATGTTGAGGATCCACCAACAGTTGATACAGGTGATGACCCCAACAGAAGCTGTGATGATTTAATGGATATTGTACCAGATGATTTTCGGGTTCCCTATGATGTCAAGCAGGTAATCACCAGGATTGTCGATAACGGAGACTTTTTGGAAATTCTGCCCAACTATGCAACCACCCTGGTCATCGGCTTTGCCAGGCTTGGAGGAAGCACAGTCGGGATCGTAGCCAACCAACCTCTGGTTATGGCCGGCTGCCTGGATATAGACTCTTCTGATAAAGGTGCGCGATTTATTCGCTTCTGTGATGCCTTTAATATTCCCCTTTTAAACCTGGTTGATGTCCCCGGGTTCCTTCCCGGCAAAGCCCAGGAGTATGGAGGGATTATCAGGCATGGCGCAAAAATGCTCTATGCTTTTTCTGAAGCAACAGTACCCAAAGTAACCCTGAACATGCGGAAAAACTACGGCGGTGCAGTGATGGCCATGTGCTGCAAAGGCACCGAGGTAGACCAGATGTTCGCCTGGCCCATTGCTCAACCCGTGGTGCTGGAGACAGCATCTGCTGTAGATATTATTTTCAAGAAGGAGATTACAGAAGCAGAAGACCAGGCAGCAGAAAGAGAAAAAAGAATTAAAGATTATGACTATTATTATTCTAATCCCTTTAATCCAGCCGGCAAAATGCTGCTTGACGATGTAATCGAACCACATGAGACAAGATCCCGTTTAATATCCGCAATGAAAATGATGAAAAACAAATATGAAACCAGACCAAAGAGAAAACACGGGAATATTCCACTTTGATTTATTCCCCTGAAAGGCAATTGGTATTTAACTTTTTTATTATACGATGGTAATAATGAAAATGGCTTTCCTGCCTGCCAAATATTGAAGAATTATGAATGCAGTACCTGTTTAACAATTTGCCTGGCAGCAGAATAAGGATCTGTATTTCCTTCTTTTGTATCTTCCAGAAGCTGCTTCAGTGCACTATTTTTCTTAAGTAAAAGATCAACTTCTTTTTTTAGCAACTCCTGGACCAGCTCCATGGTTTGGTCTGCATAACGTTCCTTGCGGCGTTGATCAAGAAGTCCGCTTTGTCTCAAATACTCCCGGTGAGCGTCCACTGCTTTATACAGGGCTGCAATCCCTTCGTTTTTAGTCGCAACAGTAGAAACAACCGGGGGCTTCCAGGCGCTTTTATACCTAAAAGCAGCTGCTTCCAGCTCCTTCAGGGTTTTATCTGCTCCCTGGCGATCGGTCATGTTCAGAACAAAAATATCTGCTATCTCCATCAAACCGGCTTTTAACATCTGGATACTATCACCCATCCCCGGCACAAATACTACCAGAACTGTATCGGCAATTCTTTTAACGTCAAGCTGAGACTGGCCCACACCTGCGCTTTCGACAATAATTATATCTTTCCCGGCAGCATCAAGAAGTTTGATCGCTTCCCTGGTCGTGGGTGATATTCCTCCCAACCGGTCCCGGGCCGAAAGGCTGCGGATGAAAACACCGGGATCAAGACTGTGCTCTTCCATACGCAGGCGGTCCCCAAGCAGGGCCCCTCCCGAAAAAGGGCTGGTTGGATCAACGCAAAGCAATCCCAGGGTAAAACCAAGATCCCTGAGATGAGCAATCAGGCAGCTGATCAAAGTGCTCTTCCCCGCCCCAGGCGGCCCGGTAATACCAAGGATGTATGCATTGCCGGTATAAGCTTCAATTTCTTTGATGATCTGCACTCTTTTTTCATCGTCTTCCAGGAATGTAATCAGCCTGCCCAACGAATAGGCATTTCCCTTTATACTTTCTTCAATCATTTTTTTGTACAAATTACACTACCGCCTTCCCGCTCTTAGAAGAAGATATGAACAAATCAACCGGTTAGTCCTGATCACTATTCAATGTAGCGGGTTTTGTAACCATGCCGCTCCAATGAATAAGGGGGGACAAAAATGACCTCGGGTCGCACCCTGGTGGTACTGCTCATGTCCTGTTCAATTTCAAGCTTTAACTTTTCCAGGGCACCGGCCTCTACACCTTCCCCGTATTCAATTTTTATTTTCAAAGGCGGCTCCACCCTGGGGCCCGGTCGATCTAATACGATTCTGAAAACACCCGTTATCCGCGGTGTAAATTTAAGCAGCAAATCTTTGATAGCAGAAGGATAAATATTTACTCCTTTGATAATAAGCATGTCATCTGTTCTTCCGATAACTTTTATACGCATGCCAGGGGACCCACAAGAGCAGGGTTCTGTATGGATTTTCAAAACATCTCCCAGGCGATAGCGTAAAAAAGGCGTGCCCTCCCAATCCAGCCAGGTAAAAACCTGTTCGCCTGTGACACCATCTTTTAATTCAAGAGACCTGCCAGTCTCCGGGTCGATAAGTTCAAGATAGCAATAATCCTCTGAAAGAAAATGCATGCCCTTGTATTCGTCACAGTCACAGGATGTACAATGCAACGGCTGCACTGCACCATTTATATCAAAAAGGCGGGCACCGTATGCTTCCTCTATTTTTTTCTTGAATTCCGGCACTCCCGCACCAGACTCTCCACCGCATACCAAAAATTTTAAGCCCAGTTCCCTGATGGGTATACCCAAAATCTCTTCTGACTGCTCAACCAGGTATTCTGCAAATGAAGGGGTACAAAACAGGGCATCAGCCTTTATTAATTGAGCTGTTTCCAACAGGCGTCTGCTCCGTGCTTCCGCGCCGAGAGGAACAACACATACACCGTAATCCCAGAGGGCATCAACCACGGGTACTCCCCCGGCAAACATACTTAAGCCAAACCCGTTAATAACGACATGGCCAGGCTGCAAACCAATAAACCTGTACTTACGGGCATTAAGCATATTGGTAATTATAATGTCATTCCTGGTAAGTGTATATATGGTGGGGGCTCCCGTAGTTCCGGATGTAAAACTGAGCCTTACAATTTTATCAAGAGGAGCACAGGCCAGCGTCCCAAAGGGATGTCCGAATTCTTCGATCGACTCTTCCTGGGCTGCCCTGTGCTGATCTTTATCCATGTACGGTATTTTATAAAAATCATCCCAGGTCTTGATGTCGCCGGGTTCAAGGCCGGCAGACTTAAATGTTCTTTGGTAAAATATAGAATTTTTATAGTTATAGGAAACCTGTCTTTTTATTTTAGCCAGCTGGATCTCTTTTATCTCTCCTCCCGACATGGTTTTCAGTCTGTCTACCCAGCGATCCTCTGTTTTTGCATACCGGTTAAGCAAAATAACTACTCCTTTACCACTATCAAAATACCATCATAAAATCATAAGAATTACACCGGCAATATAGTAAAAAAAGGCAATTGCCCGGGAAATATCACTGGACCATTGCCTGCTGTCTCCTGTAGCCAAGACCTTGAAAAACAGCAACTATATTACCTTCTTCATCGCTAATCTGCACTGAATAGGATCCAAATTTCGGGGTCAATGTGACCAGCTTTCCCTCAGCAATCAGGGTGCCACTACTAACTGCCTTGAAGTATGAAATGCTGGCATTAACTGATACAGCTTTCTGATCGTGAACATAACCAAGGGCGCCAAAGACCAGGTCGGCCAAAGTAAAAAGGGCCCCTCCATGCACTATGTTTACCCCGTTAAGGTGGTGTTCCTGTATGTTCAACTTAGCCCTGGCACTTTTCTCAGTAATTTCCAGCATCTCTATACCAACATGTTTTGAAAAATTATCGCTGTCACTAAAGTTGAAATAATTTTCCTCTTTTCCCATTTAACCTTGTCCTTCCCTGCTTTATAAATCTTTCAGTACCGGGATGTACCGTTTATCATCACAGTAAATCTATCCATCTTTCAAGAAATTATAATAATTATAACATATTGCCATGGAAAACTGAGAATGTAACAGGGCTATTTCCAGCTGACACTTTTAAAAGGAGAATACTGATGCTGAAGTTTACCAGAAGATTACTGATGTTATGAGTTGCTACAATAAAGTGAGCTTGCCTTTAAGTTTTGGTCACAAACCGCCGCAAGAGCATCATAGTGAAGTAATGAACAACAATAATAATGCCCTGGCTATTAGTGCATAATGCACAAAGTCAGGGGGCAGGCCGGTATAAAATAAAATTGTCTATATTCCTGCTGCATCCAGGATGTCAGGGACTACTTCTTCCCGGTTTATAGCCATGATATGAACCCCATCGCAGATGGAATCATTTTTTAAAGCAGCGATCATACGGCCGGC
>SKXC01000038.1 GCA_007128625.1 Syntrophomonadaceae bacterium
CATTTTTTAATTACAGGACAATTGATTGTTAATCAGTAATAAACTCGGGAATTCAAGTTTAATTCGACATCGAGAACAATATTCCTGCATTGATTAAATCTAATTAACAAAAACTATGTGTTATCAGCTTTACTAAGCCAGGGCAGGTATTCTAAACTAAAAGAAAAAGGGGTTTTAATCAAAAATTTTTCCGGGGTTTAAGATGTAAAGGGGATCCAGGGCTGACTTGATCCGCTTCATGGCAGAAATTTCAGCTTCTCCCATAATCAGTGGAAGATATTTGCTTCGTTTGTGGCCAATACCATGTTCACCGCTGATAGTTCCACCCAATTCCTTTGTCAGAAGGTATAATTCTTCCAAAATCATGGGTAGGATGCTCATGCAGCGCTGCAGATCATCAGAAGGCTTTTTTATTATATTTACATGCAGGTTTCCGTCTCCCACATGGCCAAAGCTCGGCAACAGCACCCCATACTTTTCTGATAGGTCCTGCAGCCGCGGAATCACTTTAACAATACTGGCAGGAGGCACAACAATATCTTCAGCGCTCATAATTTCCCCAATGGCATTATAAGCTTCACCTACATGTTTACGAACATTCCATATTTTTTCCTGATCTTTGGGGCCTTCTGCTATAAAGGTCTCCAGTGAGCCACATTCCTGGCAAATGCCATCAATTTCCAGGCATTCCTCCAGCACCTGCTCCCTGCTGTTGCCGTCCATTTCGATCAGCAAAATCGCTTCGCTATTAGCATATTGCTCCCTTATACCCAGGTAATCACAGGTAATTTCCAGGGACAGCCTGTCCATAAATTCAACTCCTGCAGGAATAAGGCGAAGATCTTTTGTGATTCTCGGAGTTACCTGCAAAGCGGCATACACATCAGGGAAAAGCACCAACATATCGATCCTGGCTTTTGGAAGAGGCAGAAGCTTTAATGTAATTTTACTGAAAATGCCCAGAGTTCCTTCCGATCCAATCATCATTTGGACCATGTTGTAACCGGTTGCATCTTTCATTCTTTTACCACCATACTGAACAATTTCACCGGTAGGCAATATTATCTCCAATCCGATCACATAACGGCCGGTTACGCCATATTTCATGGCCCTTCCGCCTCCAGCATTTTCAGCAACATTTCCTCCAATAAAGCAGGTTTCCAGGCTCATCGGATACCCGGCAAAAAAAAGACCTTCTTGTTTTACCTTGTTATTGAGATCGTTGGTAATAACCCCGGGCTCCACCACAGCTACCATGTTTTCCAGGTCAATTTCCAGGATACGGTTCATCCTTTCCATGGAAAGCACAATCCCGCCATATAACGGGACAGCGCCTCCGGAGAGACCGCTGCCAGCACCACGGGGAGTGATCGGAATCTTTCTGGTATTGGCCAATTTTACAATTTCTGCTATTTCGCGAGCCGACCGGGGCATAACCACTACTTCGGGATGGTGGGCATATTCTTTTGCCTGGACTTCATCATGAGAATACGGTTCAATTTTTTCTGTATCGTTGTAAATAATGCAATTTTCGTTAACAATTTTCTTTAAAGAAAGAACAACTTCATCAGTTACCGGAGCATAATTTTGTTGTGACTTCAAAATGGACCCTCCCAACTTCAAGGCGCATTATTTAACCAAAATACGGTTGATGATTTCCCTGGCTGCCAAAAAACCGGTTGCCGAAGCTTGAATCAAACCCCTGGTTATACCGGCACCATCTCCTACTGCAAACAGATTATGTATGCCGGTTTCCAATTGGCTGCTTAAGTTAAGCCGATATGAATAAAACTTAACTTCAACACCGTATATGAGAGTGTGTCTTGAATTAACCCCGGGAGCTAATCTATCAAGAGCTTCAAGCATCTCAATAATCCCAAGCAGATACCGATACGGTAAAACCAGGCTCAAATCTCCTGGTGTAGCCTCTTTTAAGGTGGGTCGAACCAGCCCGCGTTTAACCCGTTCAGCAGTTGATCGCCTGCCCCTGAGCAAGTCACCCAAACGCTGCACAATTACCCCATCTCCTAACATGTTGGCCAAACTGGCTATATAGCGACCGTAACGTATCGGCTCGGTAAATGGCTCTGTAAATGTTTTGCTAACAAGCAGGGCAAAGTTTGTATTATCAGTCCTGGTTCCGGCATAACTGTGCCCGTTAACAGTAAGCAACCCTTCATTATTCTCGGTCACTACAACCCCGTAGGGATTCATGCAAAAAGTGCGAATCCGATCATCAAATTGACTGGTAAAATAGACTAGCTTTGACTCATATATTATTTCGGTCAACTTTTCCATTATCACGGCAGGAACCTCAACCCTAACCCCAATATCAACAGGGTTATTTGAACCTGTCAATCCGAGCTGCTTTGATTGACGGTAGATCCAATCAGCGCCTACCCGGCCGGGGCCGCAAATTATATAATCGGCAAAATACTTTTCGCCTGAAGTCAAACTGACCCCTTTTATAATCCCGTCTTCACAGATTAGTTCTTCTACTGTCGAATTCATCAATATATCTAAGCGACCCTGGAGATAATTATACATATTGTCAAGAATCCGGTAACAATTTTCAGTGCCCAGGTGTCTTATTTTTGCCGGAATCAAACTAAGGCCTGCAGCTGCTGAAAGTCGTTCCATCTCTTTTATCGCATCTTTATCTGTACCATAGACTTCTTCAGGAGCACCAAAGGAAACATAGGTTTGATCAACTTCATGGATAAGCTCTTCAATATATTTGCGGTCGATAAAATCCTCTAACAATCCACCAAATGCGGAGGTCAAAGTAAGCTTCCCGTCGCTAAAAGCTCCGGCTCCGCCCCATCCGCAGGTAATTGCACAGGGGTTGCAGCGCAGGCAGTGTCCATATTCCTCTTGAGTTTTACAATGGCGCTTTTCCAGCGGAGCCCCTTTGTCAATTATCAGAACCCTGGCCTTGCTTTTTGCCGTTATTTCCATTGCTGCAAATATGCCGGCTGGTCCTGCACCAATTATAATAACATCATGTTTAGGTGATGAGATCATTTACTTTACCCCTCTTGCTTAGAAGGTTCGCGGGCAATGTTGGCAAATTTTGTATAGCGATCGAGAAAGTAAAGCTCCACCAAACCGGTAGGCCCGTTTCGCTGTTTAGCTATAATGATCTCCGCGATGTTCCCCTTCTCTGAATCCTTGTTGTAATATGCCTCACGGTAGATAAACATGACCAGATCGGCATTGGCTTCTATACCACCGGACTCCATCAAGTCACTTAGAATAGGCCGGCGACCAGGTCTTTTTTCTACCTCTCTGCTAAGCTGGGAAAGCGCTAATACCGGGACATTTAGTTCCTTGGCCAATGCCTTCAGGGCCCGCGAAATCTCTGAGAGTTCTTGCTGGCGACTTTCCGACCGGCTAAAACCGCGCATCAGCTGCAAGTAATCGACAAAAATAGCATTAAGACCTTTTTCCGCTTTTAATCGCCTTGCTTTTGCCCTTACTTCCATTACAGAAAGAGTAGCACTATCGTCAATATAAAGCGGAGATTCACTTAACGGCCCCACCGCCCTGGTTAACCTCTGCCATTCATCCTGAGAAAGAAATCCACGGCGCATATTCTGGGCATCGATTTGTGCTTCGGCACATAATAACCGTTGAGCCAATTGGTCCTTAGACATCTCCAGGCTAAAAAAAGCTGTTGGCTTTTTGTCTTTGACTGCTATTTGCTGCGCCATGTTCAGGGCAAGAGTTGTTTTTCCCATACTGGGCCGGGCAGCAACTATCACCAGATCAGATTCCTGTAAACCAAAGCACATCCGGTCCAGATCGGCAAAGCCGGTTGGCAAACCGGTTACTCCCTTCTTCTCGTCATATAGCTTTTCGATACGATCAAAAGCCTGAACCAGAACATCTTTAAGCGGGGCAAAACCCTGATGCTTGCCTCTTCGACCAATTTCAAAAATTAGCTGCTCTGCCTCATCCAAGAATTCGTCTACATTATGCGGTGATTCAAAACTTCGTGAAACAATCCCCGTGGCGGCCTGGATTAGAGAGCGCAGAATGGATTTTTCCCTGACAATTTGAGAATGATACTGTACATTCGCTGCAGTAGGTACAGCATTGGCCAAAGTAACTAAATAAGAACGGCCGCCAACTTCATCGAGACACTGGTTACTTTGCAGCTCTTCTGAAAGGGTAACCAAATCCACAGGCTCACCTTTTTCACTTAAAGAAATAATCCCGTCGAAAATTTTCTGATGAGCAGTGCTATAGAAATCTTCTTGAACCAGCACTTCTGCAGCAGCATAAATAGCTTCCTTATCAATGACCATTGAACCAAGCACAGACTGTTCTGCTTCTTTGCTTTGAGGAGGTACTCTGTCACCAATAACAGCCAACCGCAACGGCCTCCTTTCACCGGATTTTTTAAGCTTCTTTGTCCACCCTTATTGCTATCTCTGCTTTAATTCCCGGGTGCAGCTTAACAAATACCGAATGCTCACCAATGCTTTTTATCGGCTCTTCAACATCAATGTTCTTTTTGTCTACATCAAAACCTTGCTCAGCAAGTTTGTGGGAAATGTCAGCAGGGGTTACAGATCCAAAAAGGCGTCCGCCCTCACCGGCTTGCATTTCAAAAACTAATTCTAAAAGGTTCAGTTTTTCGGCCAGGGCACGCGCCTGTTCTTCTTGCTGCCGATTAATCAACTCTTCTTTCTCCTGACGTTGTTTCCATTCACGTAATTTATCAGGTGTAGCTTTCACAGCCAAACCCCTGGGCAAAAGATGGTTTCGAGCAAAACCAGGAGCTACATCTTTTAGCTCACCCTTTTTACCCAGGTTAGGAACGTCTTCTAGTAAGATTATTTGCACAGGAAGATCTCTCCTTTCTAATCTAAAATAACAGATAAGATCGTGTAAGTAGATTCTCTCTTTATTCTCTTTAGTCCTGCAAATTAAAACGGTGCTCGGAACATTTTTCCCGGCACCGTAAATTAATGGTTGTTCTAAATCTGTTTACTCCGAGGTAAAAGGAAGCAAAGCCATTATTCTGGCTCTTTTTATCGCCCGCGTTAGTTGACGCTGATGCCTGGCACAGTTTCCTGATATTCGACGAGGCAGCACTTTTCCCCTCTCGGTAATAAAACGTTTTAATTTTTCATATTGCTTGTAATCAATACTATCTACCTTGTCAACGCAGTAACTGCAAATTTTTTTCTTCGGTTTCCTACCTCTGTCACGTCTCATTTAATCACCTTCCTTTCACTAAAAGGGAACATCGTCTCCACTAATTTCAATATCGTCAACAGCCTGGTTATCCTCTACAGCCTGGTTATCCTCTACAGCCTGGCTTTCTTGATTGGAACCCCGGGGTCTCTCCAGGAATTGCACATTGTCGGCAACTATTTCTGCAACTTTTCGCCTAACTCCCTGGCGATCATCGTAAGAACGCACCTGCAACCTGCCGCTAACAGCAGCCATACTGCCTTTTTTAAGATAATTGGCACAGTTCTCAGCCAGTTTTCGCCAGGTTACAATATCTATAAAGTCAGTTTCTCTTTCCCCCTGCTGATTGGTAAATGGACGGTTCACTGCAAGCCTAAAAGAAGCTACCGGAACACCGCTTCCGGCTGTGTAGCGCAATTCCGGATCATCAGTCAAACGACCGATTAATACAACCTGATTTAACATAATATAAAAGCCTCCCGGTTTTTATTCGGCCTCCGTTTTTTCCTCAGGCTCATCTTCAGAATTCACTGATTCATCCGTCCCGACTTCATCCTGATCTGTATAATTAGGCTCCGAAACAGAGGATAGATCGCCTGTTTCTAAAGTTTCTTCTTCTACTACTTCTTCTTCTACTACTACTTCTTCTTCTTCTACAATAGCTGATTCGTATTCATCCTCTTCGATCCGTACAATTATAAAACGGAGAACAGTATCATTGACCCTGAAAAAATGTTCAATTTCTGGAATTATAGTCCCTTGACCGCTGAAGTAAACTAAGTAGTAGTGGCCTTCTATCTGATTCTCAATCTCATAAGCCAACCGGCGCTTTTGCCAGTTAAGAACCTTGCCAACGGTGCCATCATTCTTGACAATGGTTTCCTTTAAGTTATTCAGTATTTCTTCATGTTCTTCTGCCTCCATATCTGGTAGAAGAACGAGCATAATTTCATAAAGTCCCATCTTTTATCACCTCCCTCTGGACTTAAGGCCCCAATTAAAGGAGCAGGGAATAGCATGACACATAATAGCATAATTACTCTTTTAAGACAAGGGCAACTATCAATTTAAAAATTACAGATTGCGGCAGTTTAAAAAAATATATTACTGGTAAGCAGGATTTCGTTTGATTATTTCTATTACCCCCCTGATCATGCCCGCTACAGGAACAGCCAGGACCATCCCAAGCAAACCGGCCAGGCTACCGCCGGCAAGTATGGCCACAATAATTGTAATTGGTTTGAGCCTGATGATCCTTCCAAGTACTACCGGGGCCAGAAACATGCCGTCAATCACCTGAATAATTATATATACTAAAATCACCAGAATTGGAGAAGGAGTCATTGGAGAAAAGCTTAACAATACTGCTGGTATAGCTGCGATGTAAGGCCCTATATACAAAATAAAGTTAAATATTCCGGCCACCAGACCCAATAACAAGGCATGGGGCATGCCAATGATTAAAAGAGTAACCCCGGTAATTACCCCGACAATAAAACAGCGAATCAGTGAACCCCGGATAAAGGTTCCCAGATTTAAGTCGACAACCTCTATAAGCTCTTTAGCCAGAGCTCTCCTCTTTTTAGGCACCAATTCTACCAGTTGATCTCTGATCGCTTGAAAATCATACAACAGATAAAAAACTAGAAAAAGAATAAGAAAAAAATCTACTGCTCCACCTATGAGAGAAAGTGAAGCTTCTGCCAGGTATTCTACGCCTTGATGAATATTATCGGTCAAACCCATTAAGTAACTTCTAACTTCTTCCTCAACTTCAAAAATAATTATCTGCTGTGACAACCAGGAAACATAATCCTGAAACCTGGCCAGGTAATGAGGAAAATTATCTGCTAGTTCGATTGCTTCAAAATATATAACCGGTATGAGGAGGCCTATAGTAAAAGCACAAAATAGTATAAATGTTAGAAAAACTATAGCTGTTGCAAGGCCATGGTTTAATTTAAACCGGCCCTTTAAATAAAGCAGCATCGGATTAAAGATATATACAATCAAAATGCTAACCAGGAGCAGGCCAATCACCCAGGAGATGCTTTGCAGTAACCAGATCGCTCCACCCAGCACTAAGAGCAAGATAATAAGCCTAAATGCAAAAGCCCATTGTTTACCCACTGTTTTCACCTTCATAATCACTCAGACTTATTGACGAAAGCGGAAAAATAAAACTTCACCATCCTTAACGGGATAATCTCGGCCCTCAACCCGACTCATTCCTTTTTCACGCAGCCGGGTAATACTCCCCTCTGACAGCAAAGAATTCCAGTCGACTACTTCGACATTTATAAAACCACGTTCCATGTCAGTATGTACTTTTCCTGCAGCTTCCACGGCCCGGATCCCTTTTGGTACTACCCAGGCACGGGCCTCGTTACCTTTAACCGTATAGAAAGTAACCAATTTCAGGTGATTATAACATTCCTGCAAAAGTTTTTCAGTACGGCTTTCCTGAATACCATACGCTTCAAGGAAGTTAACTCTTTCTTCTTCAGGCAATTCTATCAACTCCGCTTCAAGGCGGGCACATATGGGAACAACAGGACTTTGGGGAGGAAAGAATGAGGTGTCGGGATTAAGAAATAATTCTTCACTGAGATTATAAACATAGATCATTTCTTTGAGAGTCAGCAGGGCAAGTTGATCCAGCACAAGCCTTTCTTCATGGGTAAACTGCAGTTCGCGAAGTGACAAACCTCGGTTCAGATGGTTGTCCAGGCGGGATATCAGTGCCAGTTCAAACTGTGCTGTTTTTTCTCCGCTCTTCAACTTTGGCTCAATCTTCTGACGCCTTCTGGTTACCAGATCCAGATCGGACAGACATAATTCTAAATTGACTATCTCCAGCCGGGAATCCGGAGTTTCCGCCTCTTGATCAGGTGTTTGTTCAAAACCGGCAACCACGTGAATAAGAAGATCAACGTTTCTCAAATGACCTAAAAACTGATTGCCCAGGCCCTCTCCTCTGCTGGCTCCTTTAACCAGGCCGGCCACATCGGTGATTTCGATTGTCGCCGGTGTAATCTTTTCTGAATGGCACAGTTTTGCCAGGTCAAAAAGCCGTTGATCGGGCAGGGGAACCACTGCTTTATTAGGATCGATGGTTGAAAATGGGTACTTTTCTATTGTCACATCAAGCGCCGTAAGAGCCTTAAATAAAGTTGATTTACCTGCATTCGGCAAACCGACAATACCACAGCTCCAAGCCATTAAAAAACCTCCCTGCCACCCTTATTCCGGATCAACTTCGAATTCGGAATAGACGCTTTTAACACGACGCTCAAAACGAGACCTGGGCATTAATACACTCCGGCCGCAATGAATGCACTTGATGCGATAATCCATTCCCACTCTAATAATCCGCCAGCAATTAGTGCCACATGGATGCTCTTTTTTCATCTGGACCATCTGGCCAAGGCGGTATTCAGTCATCTGCGCCAATCACCGGCCTTTACAACTGTTTAAGAATACTATCTATTTGCTCAAAAACCTCATCAATATCCTGATTGCCGTCAATTGCCTTAAGCAATTTTTTTTCTTTATAAAAATCTACCAGCGGCTCAGTTTGTTTTTTATAAACTTCAAGCCTTTCTTTAACTGTTTTCAGTGAATCATCCTCTCGCTGATAAAGATCCCCGCCACACTGATCACAAACATTGCGAACTTGTGGTGGTTTATACTTAACATGGTAGTTAACACCGCAGTCACTACATACTCTTCGTCCAGTCAAGCGTTCTATTAGCTCATTCTCTTCAACCTCGATCAACAATACCTGATCAATTTCAGCCCCAATTTCAGGTAAAACTTGATCCAGGAAAATAGCCTGGTCAACTGTCCTGGGGAAACCGTCCAGAATGGCACCGTTCGCACAATCAGGCTCTGTTAAACGTTCCCTTACGATTTCGACCACTAAATTGTCTGGGACTAATTGACCCTGATCCATATAATCACGGGCCTTGCGTCCCAATTGTGTTTCCTCTTTTACCGCTTTTCTCAAAATATCGCCAGTTGAAATATAAGCAAGATTATACTTTTGAGTTATTTTTTCAGCTTCCGTGCCTTTACCTGCTCCAGGAGGCCCTAATAAAATTATCAGCATGTCATTACCTCGCTTTTCAATTTCTGCAAATCATACATAATGTTATACAGGGTTCTATTTTTCTTCTTATTGCTCAAAATTCCTGCAGAACAGTTTAATCAGCAACTTAAAAGGCATGGTTTAAGGAGGAAAAAGAATAGCAGCTAATAAATTTTTCAGGTTGAACAAATCATGTCTATCCTCGACCAATGAATTATGGTTAAGAATTTAATCAGGAAGCACGGCGAAATATGCTTCCTGATTATGCCGGTTAAATTACTGATAATGCCCTGCTTTTATTTTATTCTATTTTTGGGTCTTTTCCCGGTGCTTCACTTTCACCAGTTATTCCCCATTGTTTGTTCATGGCCCTGGATTCTGGTGCTGCGGTGTCACTGCTTTTCTCGTTTTTAATCTTTGATCCTCGTTCTTGATCTTTGTTTTTCATTTCCATACTGCCGGAAAGAACTGCTCCTTCTTCAATCATTAATGCATTTACTTTAAATGTACCGACAGCTGTGCCCGTTTTCTTAAGCTCCAGTTTCCCTTCTGCTTCGAGAACACCTTCAAAATGGCCGGCTATCGTTATATTCCTTGCCCTGATTTCAACGGCAACCCGACCATTTTCACCAATTACGACATCTCCCTTGTTAGATATATTACCTTCGGCTTCACCATCGATACGAATTAACCCTTTGCCATTTATTGTACCATTAAAAAATGTCTCTTTACCTATTACAGTGTTAACCTTATCTGAGGGTATTTCTAAGCCATCCTTTTTAAACAAAGCTTCATCCTCCCTTAGTATTACCTATGCAGATAATTTCTCGGATTCACGGTTGCCCCCTCATAACGAACCTCATAATGAAGATGTGTGCCCGTGGTTCTTCCGGTCCTGCCCATGTAACCAATAATTTGGCCTTTCTCTACAATATCTCCGGCATTAACGGCGAAGCCAGAGAGATGAGCATAATATGTTTCATAACCGTTAAAGTGATCAACTATCAGCAGGTTGCCATAATCCCCCCGGTACCCCGAAAAAACAACTTTCCCATTAGCGGTAACTCTTATTGGAGAACCATGAGAGCCAACTATATCAACACCTCTGTGGAACTGGTAACCTTCACCGTAAGGAACTGCCCTCATACCATAACCAGAAGAAATGCGGCCCCTTGCGGGCCATAGTGAGGGTGTGGCCCGAATTAAATTTGTGTATTCTCCAAGAGCATCGAGGGTGTCAGAGTGTTCCGGAATTACTGTTTTAAGAAACTCAATATTCCCCGTTGTTCTATCCAAAACATCACCTGAAGATGAACGGCTGTTATAAGTTTGATCTTCAATAAAAGGGATAAAATAAGCAGGGTTTTGTGGATTAAAATTGTTAACATTATTTGATTCTGAGTTTGATGGATTTCTGACGGGTTGATTATCAAAGAATCTTTCTGCTCCCGGAGCCATCTCAAGCTCCTCAACTATAACTTCAATTAATTCGTCAACTTCTTGTATGTGCTCTATCATCCTTTCGGTCTCAATAGCCAGAGAATCAATTTCTTCTTGTTGATTCCTGTTCAACTGCCTGAGAGCCCGGGCTTCCCTGGCTTCCGCTGCAGCCATGAGATAAGCATAGCCGAGAACAGATAAGCCGGCAACTCCTATCATCAAAAGGACAACGACAACTTGAACAAAATAAAATGGAAGCCTTATGCTAAAGGTTGCCTCTTCTGAGTGTGGGACAATCATGATTGTAAAACAGCGATTTTCCTTCTTGGTTGTCATTATTGTCTAAGACTCCTTGGGCAAACTCTTTCGCCAAAAAAAACGGGCGAACTCAAAAACACCATGTCTGGCATCATTCCCCCTCATAAACGCTTATAAATTATAACATATAAGATCTAACCAGCCAAGCATCTAGATTAACCTTATATGATCATATAACCGCTTTTTTGTATGCTTTTTTGTATGCCTGCCTCACGGCAGCATTTACCTTTTAATGTTAAGATATCAGCATTATCTAAAATAGTTTCACGTGAAACAATTGTCTAGATCCCTTCAGGCAGTAATTTAGATAACAGGCGCTCCAGGTCTTCTTCTCCATAATAAAAGACCTCAATCGTCCCACCGTTTTTGCCCGGCCGGATCCTGACCTTTGTTCCCAGGCAGCGCTGTAATTGAAGCTGGA
>SKXC01000092.1 GCA_007128625.1 Syntrophomonadaceae bacterium
CTTTAGCTGATGCCAAGCTAACTGAAAAAGATATTGACGAAGTAATCTTAGTGGGTGGCTCTACCCGTATACCGGCAGTGCAAAAACTGGTGCGTGATTTAACTGGAAAAGATCCGAACCAGAGCGTTAACCCTGACGAAGTTGTCGCTCTTGGCGCCGCTATTCAGGGCAGTGTGCTGGCCGGAGAAATGGAAGACGTAGTCCTGCTGGACGTTACGCCTCTTTCCCTTGGTGTGGAGACCCTTGGTGGGGTTATGACTAAAATTATTGAACGTAACTCAACCATCCCCACCCGGCACAGCGAAGTCTTTTCCACTGCTGAAGACAACCAGCCGGCAGTTGATATTCATGTCCTGCAGGGTGAGCGGGAACTGGCTAAAGACAACCGTTCTCTGGGCCAGTTTAAACTGGAAGGCATTCCGCCTGCACCACGCGGCATGCCCCAGATTGAAGTTGCTTTTGATATTGATGCCAACGGTATCCTTAATGTCAGCGCAAAAGATAAGGGCACCGGAAAAGAACAGTCAATTACAATTAGCGGCTCAACCAACCTTGACCAGAACGAAATCGATAGAATGGTCAAGGATGCCGAAAAGTATAGTGATGAAGACAAGCAGCGCCGTAAAGAGGTTGAAGAGCGCAACGAAGCAGACAGCCTGGTTTACCAGGTTGAACGCCAGCTGAGTGAAGTTAGCGACAGCCTCCAGGTTCATGAAAAAGGCAGGATAGAGCAAACCCTTTCCGAGCTGAAGGACGCTTTGAAGAACAATGAGCCTATCGATAAGATAAGAAACCTGAAAAGTGATCTTCAGCAGGCTGCCCATTCCCTGTCGGAGGCGGCGTATCAGAAAACTGCTGCCGGCAGCAGCAGTACAGGAACCTCGGAAAATGGCGGTAGCGCCGATGACGATGTCGTAGATGCCGACTATGAAGAACAATAAAACCGTTAACCTCTAATGAAATAAAGGTTCTGCAGGCGGGAAGGCTCCCGGCAATACAGCAGGAGCCACCCGCCTCCCGAACCAGAGACGGAGGTATTAAAATGAAAGAAGATAAGCAAAATGAAAAATTCAACGGGGAAGAAAATGAACAGCTGGATCAGTATGAACAAGGCTTAGAAAATAAATATCCCGTTGAAGAAGAAGTAGAAAAGCTGCGCCGGGACCTTGAAGAAGAAAAAGAAAGACACCTGCGCACCCGGGCAGACTTGGAAAACTACCGCAAGCGCATGGAACGCGAGGCGGAAGCAAAAATCTTTCGTGCAAAAAAAGATATTTTAATTGATTTATTAACTTACCTGGATTATTTTGATCAAGCCAAAAAACAGGTTCAGGATCCTGCCGCAATTGAGGGACTTGACATCATGGCCCGGCAGTTGAATGACCTTTTATATAAACACGGGGTCAGGCCGGTCGAATGCCTGGGCCAGCCTTTTGATCCTGAAGAACAGGAAGGAATCGGTTACCTAAAAACCGATCAATACGAGGAAGGTTGTGTAGCTGAAGAAATATGCCCGGGTTATAAATTGGACAATGTTTTGTTAAAACCAGCCCGGGTCATGGTTGCTTGCAAACAGGAAAAAGATGGATATAATGTAGAATAAACAGATCAACAAGATTAACGTAGGACCCGGGGTTTTATAGTTTATAATCAAGGTTTTGACCCTGTTGATTATCGTTTGCACCGCCTTTAAGTATAAACTCCGGGCGGTAATATGCTTTAGTTGGAGGAATATGTATGTCTGTAAAATTTCAAGATTACTATGAAATCCTGGGCGTGGATCGCAGCGCCTCAGAAAAAGATATAAAAAGCGCATACCGGAAACTGGCCCGCAAGTGGCATCCCGACTTGCACCCGGCCGGTGAAAAGGAAAAAGCCGAGGAACAGTTTAAAAAGATCAATGAAGCCTATGAAGTTTTGATCGATCCCGAAAAACGGAAACGCTATGACCAGCTGGGCAGCAGGTGGAAAGAAGGCCAGAACTTTCAAGGTCACCCTGACATGGATGGTGTCCATTTCTATACTTCAGGTGATTTTAACAGAAGCAGCAGCGGTTTTGAAAACGTATTTGAAGGCGGCTTCAGTGACTTTTTCAAAATGTTTTTCGGTGAAGGTGCGGCAGCAGCAGGCCCTGCCGGAGCAGCGGGACGAACCGGACGGACCGGACGGACTGCCCAAAGAGGCCCGGTACGCGGCGAAGATGTAGAAAGTGAAATTGAATTGACTGTCGAGGAGGCTTACCGCGGTGTAACCAAATCGATCCGGGTCAGCGGCGGTTCCGTATGCCCCAGCTGTGGCGGCACAGGTGCCGGGGGACGCGGTATCTGCACAGAGTGTGGTGGAACCGGGTCCAAACCCGATGAAAAAACTTTGGATGTACGTGTGCCCGCCGGTGTAAAAGAAGGAAGCCGTATCCGCCTAAAAGGACAGGGCGGTGGAGGCCTGGGCAGCGCCGCTAAAGGGGACCTCTTCTTAAAGATCCGCCTGCGACCGCACCCTGTTTTTAAACTAAAAGGAAACGATATAGAAGTTGATGCTGTCATTCGTCCCGACCAGGCCATTTTTGGAGACAAGCTACCGGTTCAGACCCTTGACGGACAGGTCAACCTGAAGGTGCCGCCAGGCAGCCGCAGCGGCAGTAAACTACGCCTGCGCGGAAAAGGCTTTCCTGGAAAAGATAAAAAACGCGGAGATCAATACGTGCGCCTGGTTATTGATACTCCACCTGACCTGAGTGAAGAAGAAAAAAACCTTTACAAACAGCTTTATGAACTGCGGAAAGGTGGGGAGTGATCAGGATGAAACTTGTACGCATTCACTGCCACACCGATGTGAGAGAAAAAGTAACTGAATACCGCCTGGAATATCATCCCGATATCCTGGCTCTTTATAAAGAGATGGGCATCATTGATCTGGATGAAGAAGAAACTATCAGCTATGAAGATTTACGCCGGCTTAAAAAAGTGCTCCGCTTAAAAAGAAACTGTGGAGTAA
>SKXC01000095.1 GCA_007128625.1 Syntrophomonadaceae bacterium
ATGCTGAACAAAGCAGCGTTGAAAGAATTAAGGCAGATGACTGTTTCAGCTTTAATTATTATCCTCTGGACCCTGTCGGTTATTTTTGTTATCGGATTTTTCCTGGCCCGTTTCTCCGTAATGGACCTGTATACAGCCATGCTTTCTGCCAGTATGGGAGGACTGCCTGAAGTTATGGTTATCGCCCTGGCCTCGAATGCCAGTGTGGCTGTAATAATGGTAATGCAGCTGATTCGCATGTTCGGTACGGTGACAATCTTTCCAATAATACTTGAAAAAGTAGAAAAAAGAGCGCATGGGAAAAGCAATTATACTGCTGCAGATCATTATCAGGATTCTGAAAAAGCAGCCGAACAGGATAAAAGCAGTCAAACAGAACAAACACCGGTAAAAGCCTTGCCAGTCCAGGCTAAAATCAGCCAGGTATTAAGCCGGGAATCTTTGCATGGTTACCTCAGGCTTCTGCGGGAATCATGGAAACGGATTCTAAGAACCCTGGTGGTGGCAGCCAGCGGTGGCCTGCTGCTTCAAAGCCTGGGGGTTCCCGCAGGCATGATGGTTGGTTCAACCATATTTATTGCCACCGCTTCAATACTTGGCATACCAACCAGTAAGCTTCCGCAGCGCCTGCTTTATTTTTTACTGGTTTTTATCGGGATTTACATTGCTGACAATATAACAGTAGAAACAATCTCCACTATGGCTAATGCCGCTTTTTTAATACCAATTCTGCTCGCCACCGCAGTCATGTTCGCCAGTTCTTTCGGTGTGGCCTGGCTTATCTACCGCATAACAGGCTGGGATTTCCCAACCAGTTTCCTGGCAGCTGCCCCGGCCGGTTTTACAGTGATGACGATCCTGGCCATTAAACACGGCCGCGATCCCCTGAAAGTATCCATGCTGCACCTGTGCCGCCTGCTCTCGATTAAACTTTTCCTGCCTTTTGTCTTTATGTGGCTGCTCTAATCTGTAATTGAGATTGCCATAGTATAATTCTACTGCTTTAACCCCCTGTATCAAAAGCTGTAAATGAATTACTGACAGTACAAACTAACAGCACAATCGTACCTTACCTGCCGACCCTTCCTCCCTGCTTACCGCCTTTTTAGAATATTTACTCTTATTGAAGCTGGCAGGAATTCTGTGAGGGGATCGAGAAAATATTCACTTGGATATAAATGAGTAAATATATAGTTTGCAACAGACTGGATTTTAAAGATGAACAGTACTATTGAAAAAGTAATTCTCTTGAATGGAGGGAAGGAATTGCAGGAACAAACCAGTAAGGCTTTATCAGCTTTTGAAGGAAAACGCAGCGAAGTGATCCCCATGCTGCAGGCGGTCCAAAACGAAATCGGCTACCTGCCAGAAGAAGCGATCCGCGAAATTGCCGACCTGATCGGGATGCCGGAAAGCAAGGTTTACGGAACCGCCACTTTTTATTCACAGTTTTATTTCAGTCCCCGCGGTGAACGGACAGTAAAAGTTTGCCTCGGTACTGCCTGCCATGTCCGGGGCGGCATGCTGGTCATGGAGGCCCTGGAACGTGAAATGGGCATCAAGTCCGGCGAAACCACCGAGGATTTCAAGTTCAGCCTTGAGCGGGTTAACTGCGTCGGTTCATGCGCTCTTGCCCCCGTGGTTATGGTTGACGACGATGTTTTCGGGCGGGTTGAATCGAAGGAGGCAAAGGAGGTTCTAAAACAAAGTGACCCAGAAGTTTGATCGGATCGAAAAAGAAGCCCGGGAAGCATGGGAAAAATCCGAGAACAGTAACACCCCCCATATCTACATCGGTTGTGCCACCTGCGGTAACGCTACCGGAGCCCAATCGGTGGTAAAAACCATTAAAAATAAGCTTGATGAGAAAAATATCGACGCCGTGGTTAAAGAAGTCGGCTGTATCGGGATGTGTTTTGCCGAAGTGCTGGTTGATGTAATCAAACCGGGCCATCCCCGCATTTCTTATCATGGAGTCACCCCCGAAACAGCAGAAGAGATCGTGGAAAGCTACCTGGTCAATGACGATCACCGCCCCGACCTGGCCCTCGGATATTTCGGCGAAGGCGGACCCGATGATGTTGAGCACATTGAAAGCGGCGATGTTTTCAAAAACCAAAGGCGGGTTATCTTAAAAAATTGCGGAATTATTGACCCCGAAAATATTAATGAATATATCGTTCATGGCGGCTACAGGGGCCTGGCTGAGATTATCGGGAGAAAGCAGGAAGAAATTATTGATATCCTAAAAGATTCCGGACTGCGCGGCCGCGGCGGCGCCGGATTTCCTACCGGTCGGAAGTGGGAGTCATGCCTGCGCCCGCAGGCAGACCAGAAGTACGTAATCTGTAATGCCGACGAGGGCGACCCGGGAGCTTTCATGGACCGTTCGGTTTTGGAAGGTGATCCCCACTCGGTAATCGAGGGTATGATTATCGCCGGTTATGCCATCGGCTCATCCAAGGGTTATTTTTACGTGCGCGCGGAGTATCCGCTGGCCATTAAACGTCTGCGTAAAGCAATTGAACAGGCCAAAGAGAAAAACCTGCTCGGGGATAATATCCTGGGCAGCGATTTTAGTTTCGATTTGGAAATCTTCCAGGGCGCCGGTGCTTTTGTCTGCGGCGAGTCTACAGCCCTGGTCATGTCAATCGAAGGTAACCGGGGCTGGCCAAAACCCCTGCCGCGCCCACGGACTACAGAGGAAGGTTTGTGGGGTAAACCGACCCTGCTAAACAATGTAAAAACTTTTTCAGTTGTGCCCCAGATCTTAAGCAATGGCGCTGACTGGTTCAAGGACATCGGCACCGAGGGCAGCCCGGGGACAGCCGTTTTTGCTCTGACCGGCAAGATCAAACGCAGCGGTTTGATCGAAGTGCCCATGGGCATTGAGCTGGGCAAAATCATCCGGGAAATCGGCGGCGGTATATTAGACGATAAAAAATTTAAGGCCGTTCAAACCGGCGGACCCTCAGGTGGCTGCCTGCCCGAAGATAAACTGGACCTGGCTGTTGATTTCGATACCCTGGTCAAAGCCGGTTCGATGATGGGCTCGGGTGGTATGGTGGTTATCGATGAATCAACCTGCATGGTCGACGTTGCCCGCTACTTCCTTGACTTTACCTTCGAAGAATCCTGCGGACAGTGTGTTCCCTGCCGCCAGGGTACCCAGCAAATGCTCGAGGTGTTAAACGACATCTGCGAGGGTCGCGGACGCGAAGGAGATATCGAACACCTGTTGGAACTGGGCGATTCGATTATCAAGGGCTCCATCTGCGGGTTGGGCCAGACTGCGCCGAACCCGGTTTTGAGCACGGTCCAATATTTTAGAGATGAGTACGAAGCACACATTAAAGACAAGGCCTGTCCGGCCCTGGTTTGCAAAAACCTGATCATATTCCAGATTGATGAAGAAAAATGCTCCGCCTGCGGGCGCTGCCGTAAGGCCTGCCCGGTAGAGGCGATCAGCGGCGAGAAGAAAGTGCCGCATAAGATAGATCAGAGCAAGTGCACCAAATGCGGGATCTGCTTCTCGGAATGCCCGGAGCGTTTCAGCGCTGTAGAGCGTCTGACCGGCAAAGAAAAACTGGCTGCTGTAAGCGGAAAGGAAGGTTAATCGATGCTAAAACTAAACATCAACGGTTTAGAAATTGAAGTCGAAAAGGGAACAACCGTATTAGAAGCGGCAGAAAAAGC
The DNA here is from genome assembly GCA_007128625.1 of Syntrophomonadaceae bacterium. GTDB lineage: Bacteria > Bacillota > Dethiobacteria > DTU022 > DTU022 > B1SED10-74M. The sequence goes on from SKXC01000095.1 coordinate 3,697, forward strand.
CGGGATCTACATTCCTACCCTCTGCTATCACCCTGATCTTCCCACCTTTGGCGGCTGCCGGGTTTGCATGGTCGATGCAGACAGTAAAATCGTCACTGCCTGCCGAGCACCGGTTACAGACGGTATGGTCGTCAAAACAGATACTGAAGATGTACGCAAATTACGCCTGACTAATGTCGAGCTGATCCTGGCCAGCCACAACCAGGACTGCCAGAGCTGTTCACGGAATAACAGCTGTAAGCTGCAGGAGGTCAGCGCCTTTGTGGGCATTAATCCCGAGCGGATGAAACGTATCAGGCGATCGGTAGAAGAAGTGCCTGTTGACGTCAGCAACCCCTTCTTCCATCGTGATCACACTAAATGTATATTATGCGGCATCTGTATCCGCACCTGTGAGGAAATCAACGGAGTAGAAGCCATTGATTTTGCCTTCCGGGGTTTTCACACCAGGGTTTCTGTTTTGGGCGACAAACCACTGAAAGACTCGAAATGCGAGTCCTGCGGTGAATGCCTGGTTCGCTGCCCGACCGGCTCCCTTTTCCTGGCTGAACCGGAATTTCCTGAAAGAGAGGTAGAAAGTGTTTGCACCTACTGCGGGGTAGGCTGCGGTATTAAACTGGGTGTGCGCGGCGAAAAAGTAGTCAAGGTCACCGGAAACAAAGATAACACGGTCAACCGCGGCGACCTCTGTGTTAAGGGACGGTTTGGATTCGACTTTATCAACCACCCCGACCGTCTGACCACTCCCCTGGTAAAGAAAAACGGTAAGTTTGAGGAAACTTCATGGGATGAAGCCCTGGACTTTATAGCAGACAAGATGAGTGATATAAAAGCAAAACACGGCGCTGATGCCCTGGCTGCAATCAGCTCAGCCCGCTGCACCACTGAAGAAAACTACCTGTTCCAAAAATTGATGCGCAGCATGGGCACCAATAATATTGATCACTGCGCCCGACTCTGACACGCACCAACAGTAGCCGGTCTGGCTACAGTATTCGGTGGCGGAGCAATGACCAACAGTATTGATGATATAGCCGAAACGAAAACATTCTTTATCATTGGCTCCAATACGACAGAGACCCACCCGGTAATCAGCTACCGGATCCGCAGAGCGGTTAAAAACGGGGCGAGCCTGATTGTGGCTGATCCCAGGCGGATAAAAATTGCCGAAAATGCCGATGTCTTCTTGCAGCTGCGTCCAGGAACCAACACCGCTCTTATCCAGGGAATGGCCAAGGTCATTTTAGATGAAAAACTCTATGACGAAACATTTATCAAAGAACGGACTGAAGGATTTGAAGATTATGCCGAGGAGATCCGTAAGGTCGATGTGAATGAAATGGCTAACATTACCGGTGTACCGGCTGAGAAAATTGTCGAAGCAGCAAGGCTTTATGCCCAAAGCGATCCGGCAGCTATACTCTACACCATGGGCATTACCCAGCATTCAAGCGGTACTGATAACGTGCTGGCACTGGCCGGTCTGGCCACCCTTACCGGAAACCTGGGCAAGCGGGGCGCAGGCGTTAATCCGCTGCGCGGTCAGAACAACGTTCAGGGAGCCTGTGATGTGGGCGCACTGCCCAATGTTTTTCCCGGCTACCAACCGGTCAGCTCGCCGGAAGCAAATAAAAAGTTTTCGGAAGCTTACGGTGCAGAGATACCGGACAAGCCGGGGATGCAGATGACCAAGATGTTCACTGCCGCTCTTGATGGAGATATTAAAGGTTTATACATAATGGGTGAAAACCCGGCGGTAAGCGAACCGGATATCTGTAAGATCACAAATGCCTTAGGTAAGCTGGAACTGGTCGTAGTTCAGGACCTCTTTTTCACCGAAACAGCTGAATTTGCCGATGTTGTCCTCCCGGCAGCATCATTTGCCGAAAAAGAAGGCACTTTTGTCAATACCGAAAGACGGATCCAGCGGAACCGAAAAGCAATTAATGCTCCCGGTATAGCCAGAAGCGATTTTGATATTTTCTGTGATTTGGGTCAAAGGTTAGGCCTCAAGGGTTTCCAATTCTCTGATCCCGGCGAGGCAATGAAAGAAATTACCGATCTCAACCCAAAGTGGAAAGGGATCACCTACGAAAGACTTGAAAAAGGCGGAATCAGCTGGCCCTGCCCGGATGAAAACCACCCCGGGACACCAATACTTTATGGCGAGAAATTCCTGCGCGAAAATGGCAAAGCCCTGTTTAAAGCGGTGAAATACAAACCACCCCAGGAAAACCCGGATGAAGATTATCCCCTGATCCTGACCACCGGAAGGTCGCTCTACCATTATCATACCGGCACAATGACCCGCCGTTCAAATGGCTTGAGCGAACTCTATGATACGGAAAGGGTTATGATCAGCAAACAGGACGCCGAACGACTGAAGCTTGTCGAAAACGACAGGGTGCGCATTACTTCCCGGCGTGGTGAGGTTACAGCCGGAGTAACCCCGGTTTCAGATTTAAAGGAAGGCACGGTTTTTATGACCTTCCATTTTGCCGAAACCTGTGCCAACCAGCTGACCAGTACCGAACTGGATCCCGTTTCCGGCATTCCGGAATTAAAAGTATGTGCCGTAAACATAGAAAAAATCTAAACAGGTTACATAAGGTTACGATATTTAATAAAAAAACAGGTTGTCAGGCAGATCTTTTGCCTGACAATTCTTTTTTGGCAGGGTCCCGAAATAATCCTTTAAAATTTACTTACATAAACAGTCTTTCCTTAAATAAGTTGTGCCAGGGCAGGCTGGACAACAACTATTTGTAAGAGTATCATGAACAGGAACAAGGTTTTTCTGAAAGGATTGAACGGTGCCATGCCAGACTGGGTTCATCCAATTATTTACATTGCCGTAATGGCAGCAGCTGTATACCTGGCCCTTTATTACACCCAGAACCTGTTAGGATTATTACTGGGCCTTGGTTTTGGTCATTTTTTAGCAGCTGCAATAGTCAAAAATATTCCCGGCTTCTGGGGCAGTTGAAGATGACCATGCCGAAAAAAATTGTAACGGATAATTTGAATCTGTCAGTCAACATATATGATAATTATAATAATATGATATAATATAATATAAACTTAAAGGAGGAAATCCAATGCTATCTGAAAAATTACTGTCCAAGCTAAACGAGCAGATCACTCATGAATTCTATTCTGCCCATTATTACCTGGCCATGGCTGCTTATTTTACAAAAGAAGATCTCGACGGTTTTGCCAATTTTTTCATTGTCCAGGCCGAGGAAGAACGTTCTCACGCCATGAAGTTCTTTGATTTTATCAACGACCAGGGACAGGAGGCAATTATTACCGGTTTTAAAGATCCGAAGCGCGACTTCAAATCAACTGAAGAAATTTTCACTCTCGCCCTTGAGCATGAAAAACTGGTCAGCAGCCTGATTAATGATCTTATGGCCCAGGCTCAGGAAGATAAACACTACCCCAGCATCAGCTTTTTGCAGTGGTTCATCGATGAACAGGTTGAAGAAGAAGCCAGTATGAGCAAGCTTTTAAGCAAAGTCCAGCGGGTGGGCGAAAAAGGCCATGGCATCTTAATGCTTGACAAGGAACTTGCCGCCAGAACTTTTACCCCCGAAGCCGGGTAAAGCACTAATATGCAAATCAATCAACAAAAAAAGCCCTTCAACAGGTTAAACCGGTTGAGGGGCTTTTCTCTCAAAATAAATAAAGGTTAAAAAGATGATCCAGGCAAACAGTCGCTGTTTATTTACTCTTCCACTCAAAGGATATCCTGGTTATTCGACCATCAGGAAAGCGTAGCGGTTCATTTCCTGGTCATAGCTGTGCAGCACCTCGATGGGATAACCGACACTGCGGACCGTGGAAAACACATCAACAGCCAGGGATTCCGGACCGGGACGGGAGTCTTCCTTGTTAAGGCAGGACTCTCTTTCTCCACTGCAATTCTCACAAAGTCGGCATTCATCCATGAAAAGCATGAAAGCTTTATGGTAACCGGACCAAAAGACTTCCCTTTCTATTTTTAGCAATTCCCGGCAGATCTCTTTACTCCAGGGCACCCGGTCTTCAGGGCGGGCCATTTTCCCGGTGATATGAAAAATCACTACATCACTGTATTCCTTAAAAAAAGCACGGCATTCTTCAACAGACGGCACCTGCGGTGGACAAGAGCCTTTTTTCCCGTAGCTGCTGCAGCCAAAGGTGCACTTGAAGCGCACCCAGTGGGACACTATTATTTGAGATGCTTTTATCCAGCGGTAATCTGTAAAGTTGTAACGGTCAAAAATTTTTTCGAGACTGCTGTGATCTGGAATTGTTTCTTCCTCCCTGTCCGGTCAAGTTTACAACAATGATACGGTAATCTCAGCCCCTTATATATTCGTCAATGCAAATCCAAATCCTGCCAGGCTGCAGAAAATTGTTGACTGCCTGAATCTTTCTTGATTGCATTCAACATTTTGTTCTATAATGTTGCTATGTAAAGGAGGAGAAATCGGAATGAAGATGATGAAAGGAATGCTCATTGCCCTGGCGCCGGTTACAATTTTTGCCGTATATTCTTTCCGCCTTAATGCGGTGCTCTTAATTTTGGTTAGCGTGGCTGCTGCGACAGCTTCAGAAGCCCTGTACCAGTACTTAACAAAGAAACCAATCAAGATAAAAGACTTAAGCGCCGTAGTAACCGGTCTGCTGCTGGCCCTGACCGTCTCGCCTTCACTGCCACTTTATGTGGTGGCAGTCGGTGCGGTTTTTGGAATTGTAATCGGCAAACAACTTTTCGGCGGTTACGGAAAAAATATTTTCAACCCCGCTCTTTTTGGCCGCCTGTTTATTATCTATGCTTTTCCGGGTACTATGAATCCCTGGTTAACACCGGTAGATGGTGTGGCCACAGCCACTCCACTGCAGATTTTAAGCAGTGCTGGAACATTAACCCCCTTGCAGGATCTTTTCTTAGGGACCATACCGGGGAGCCTGGGAGAAACTTCGGCCCTTCTGCTTTTAATCGGAGCAGCCTGGCTAATCTATAACCGTTTTGCAAACTGGCGTATTCCAGTTAGCTGCCTGGCTGCAGTTATGATCATTTGCCTGTTGACCGGCCAGAATATTCTGTTTCACCTGTTTTCCGGAAGCCTGCTCCTGGGTGCATTTTTCATGGCCACCGACCCGGTCAGTTCACCAAAAACTCAGATCGGACGCTATATATTCGGTTTCGGAGTCGGCTTAATCATCATGGCCATGCGCCTGTGGGGGTGGCTTCCCGAGGGAACCACTTTTGCCATTATCGGTATGAACTTACTAGTTCCCCTTATAAATCGCTATACCAGGCCGCGACCTAAACCAAAAGCCGCATAAAAACTGCCGGGCTGAATGATTAAAGCCCGGGATTTTTTTAAATGCCTGTATGCTTGCAGGTAAAATCCATGGGTTGAATTGCACAAACTGTACTGGAATATTTCCGCTTTTTGAGGCAGTAAATTGGACCGGCATTACTTCATAAAGTCAGCATCAATCTGCAGATATCTTCTCCAGTAAAATTTCTATCTCTCTGACATCAACAGCCAATCCCTTTACCTCTGAAGGATCACTGCTGCGCAGGGTGGCAAAAATCACCCCCACAACCTCACCCTGATCATTGAAAAGCGGGCTTCCGCTGCTGCCGGGATAAATTGCGGCCTGGATCACCAGGTATGGTACTCTATGTCCGGTAGGATGCTCCGAGTATCCGATCATTTGCCCCTTATTGGCAACCCGCGAAAACTGGAGAGGATTACCGATTACCAGCAGTTCATCGCCGGGCTGGGCCGGCTGTTCAGACAACTGCACATCCGGCAGATCTTCTCCATCGATTTTTATTACTGCCAGATCAACATGTTCAGACACATACCAATCTTCAGCAATGAAAGCGCCCCGGCCGGAAAAAGTAACCCTGATCAATGCAGCATCTTCAACCAGGTGGCGGTTGGTAACAACCAGTCCTTCGGTGGCTATGTTAAAACCACTGCCACGCCTTTGACCTCCCGGCCCCCTTGAAATAGAATTGACGTAAAGCCCGACTACAGCCTGTCTTGATTCCTGGACCATCGGATCATCAGACAAAGCCCAGGATTCCTGAAGAAATGCCAGTGATGGACCGGCAAAAACAAATAACCACCGGCCAGTCACAGTAAAAAGGAAAATCAAAGCCAGGACAAGGGCGACCGATCCCCTAATCAAGCGCCGGGACCTGGATAAGGCAGCATGATCCAGATCAAGTTCATTTTCTTCTTCATATTTACGGTTGATCTCTTCAATCAGATCGAGATTGCGATCATCCTTATCTTTTTCTTTATCTTTACGTTTAACTTTTTTCACTCCTTAATCATTGGATACTTCTATTCTTTTTTAAAAAAGTAACCTGCTGCTTTGCTTACCCTTTACACCAGCTGTCATTGTCCTCTTCGTCCATGGGAGTTATAATTAAACTACAAGTTAAAATATCAAGAGAGGTGAACGGCAGTTATGGGTGTATGCCGGATAATCGGACATCCTCATGGTACAGCCGGCCAGGGATCTTGAAAAAATCCAATGACAGGCAGCCTTCTGAATCACGGGAAAAGAAAGCTTTAAAGAAAAAGATCCACCGGGCCCTGCTGGAAGCCAGAAACGCCCAGCATAACGGAGACCACGAGGCAGCCCGGGAAATAGTGCGTCAGATGATGGCCGAAGCTGCTCCCGCAGCCTACCGGGCCAGCCTTGAAGGCGGCTTTAACTGGGTGGTTGAAGCATTAAAACCGCTTGATGAGCTGATGCTGCCCGATGATAATAATCATGATCATTAACCTTTTATCGAGCACTGCCCTGTCCAGAAAATCTGTTTCTAAACCCTCTTTGCGGTAGACCCGGGATTTAAACAGCCATAATCAGTGCTACCACAAATGCAGCAACAATCGCCAAAATAATTGCTGCAAGAACAACAAAATAGATCACATATGCCCCTATACTTGCCCCGGTAGAAAGGTTATGACTTTCCCGTACGGCAATTACCTGCAAAACTATAACCCATACTGAAAGGCCAAAAGCAATTAAGGCACTTAAAATACTGCCCACCGTACCAAGATAAGCAGCGAAAAGAGTTACCGGGGCACTGATGATCATCGGAAAATCAGCAAACCCGTAAGCAGAAAATAGGTTCCAGTAACCACCGGTTCCTCCAAACAATCTGGCCAGAAGATGTAAAATGCCGGCAGATGCAAATAATGCTGCCACCGCAAATATCAATACCCCGATTACCAGTCCTGAGATTGGCAGGTATAAGCCTAACTCAAGCAGTGATTCTTCCACCATCCTATAGCTTTCATCACCATATATGCTGGCCAGTAAAACCAGAATGGTAACTCCCAGATAAACCAGCAAAGCCCAACCAACCGGTTTTTCCCGGGCAATTTCATTCAAAGTACTAACCGGGCGGGCCATAACCCCAAACAACCAGTCAATAATTCTGTCACTCATATTGCAATCTCCTATCTCTTTTA
>SKXC01000107.1 GCA_007128625.1 Syntrophomonadaceae bacterium
GCCAACCATATGCCCCTTATTTCCGACTTCTTCCAAAAAACCATCCTGATTGACAATACTGAACACCACCTGGGCCGCGCTGCAAACTACCGGGTTGCCGCCAAATGTGGAGGCATGGTCACCCGGCTGAAGAACATCCGTTAAAGGTTCACTGACCAGCAGGGCACCGATCGGCAAACCACCTCCCAGTCCCTTGGCAGCAGTAAGCAGATCGGGCTTGACTCCCCAGTTCTCATAAGCCCAGAGCCGACCGGTCCGGCCCATACCGCATTGCACTTCATCAAAAACAAGCAGCAGGCCCGAGCGGTTACAAAGCTCTCTTAAGCCCTTTAAAAATGACTCTTCAGCAACATTAACTCCGCCTTCACCCTGGATCGGTTCAACCATCACTGCAGCTGTCTGATCATCGATCAGGGCAGCAAACGAATCCAGATCATTAAACCGGGCATAGGAAAAACCCTCAAGCAGGGGCTTAAAAGACTCCTGGTATTTCGGTTGGCCCGTGGCAGTAATCGTCGCCATAGTCCGCCCGTGAAAAGAATCGCAGGCAGTAATTATTTTAAAGCGATCTGCACTGTATTTGCGAACCAGCTTGATTGCGCCCTCGTTTGCTTCCGCCCCACTGTTAGAGAAAAAAACTTTACCCCCGGGCATGGTGCTTTCAACCAGCATTTTGGCCAGCTTAACCTGAGGTTCACTGTAATAAAGGTTGGAAGTATGGATCAAAAGCCCGGCCTGTTTACAAATGGCAGCAACAACATCCGGGTGACAATGTCCTGCTGCATTGACTGCCAACCCGCTTAAGAAATCAAGGTATTTTTTGCCGTCTTCATCCCAAACATAAGTCCCCTCACCCCGGACCAGGCAGGGTGTTTCACCGGGTTTGCGGTTATAAGTATTGATCATATACCTGGCTTCCATATCCTGAATTTTAGCCATTTTTTAAACCTCGCTTCCCATCATTACTGTTTAACCATCGTCCCGATACCGGCATCAGTAAAAATCTCTAAAATTAAAGAGTGGGGTATCCTGCCGTCGATAATATGGGTCCGGGGCACTCCACCGTCTATAGCCATCAGGCAGGAATTAACCTTGGGAATCATGCCCCCGCTGATCTCCCCGTTTTTAATCATGGCCCTGATTTCTTTTTGAGTCACTGAAGATATGAATTCTTGTTTTCCCTCTTTTACATGATAGATGCCGTCAACATCGGTTAAAACAATCAGTTTTTCTGCTTTTAGAGCAACAGCCAGTTCACCGGCCACATGATCGGCATTTATATTAAGGCTTTCTCCGTTAATCCCGGTTCCAATAGATGAAATAACCGGTATGTACCCGTTATCACTGACTGTATGGATCAGGGCGGGATTGATCTGGATGATTTCGCCGACCCGGCCCAGATCCACAGTTTCTCCCCCTGGCCCATTATTGGCCGGCTGCCGGCCCAGGCGCCTGGCCTGAATCATAGCTGCATCACGGCCGCTAAACCCGACCGCTTTGCCGCCCTGCTCATTGAACAGGCTGACAATATGCTGATTAACTTTTCCCATCAAAACCATTTCCACTATCTCCATGGTTTCATCGTCGGTTACTCTTAAACCGTTTACAAAGTGCGGTTCCTTGCCCATTTTTTCCATTACATCGGAAACCTCTTTGCCACCGCCATGGACCAGGATCGGCCTAACCCCGATATATTTTAATAAAACCAGGTCTACAATGACCGACTCCATCAATTCCAGGTTGACCATGGCCTGCCCGCCGTATTTAATCACAAAATATTGCCCGGTATATCTGCGCATGTAGGGAAGGGCTTCAACGAGCACTTCCGCCTTACTGATATTGCGTAATAGATCATCATTCATTTTTGGCACCTGCTTTCTTTAAGAACGGTAATCGCTGTTGATGGTAATATATTGATGGCTCATATCTGTCCCCCAGGCTGTTACTTCGGCAAAACCCTGTTTGAGGTCAACCAGGACAGGAACATCACGTTTTTGCAGCACTTTTTTTACTTCCTCTTCGCTAAAAGAAACCGAGCCGCCGTTGGCCGCCACCTGGTAGGGCCCGATAAAAATATCCACCTTGCCGGGATCAAAATCGACCCCGGCATAACCGAGGGCAACAACTATCCGCCCCCAGTTGGCGTCTTCACCATAAAAAGCGGTTTTAACCAGCGGTGAATTAAGAATAGAACGCGCTATAATTCGGGCACTATCTTGATCGGCAGCTCCTTTTACTGTCAAGTTAATCACCTTGGTCAATCCTTCACCGTCTTCAACAATAAGGTAGGCCAGTTCCCGGCAAACCCGGGTCAGTATATTTTTAAACTGATCAAAGCCAGGGCTTTTCTCAGTAATTTCTACACCTTTTGCAGCACCATTTGCCAGGACCAGGGCAGTATCGTTGGTTGATGTTTCGCCGTCTACAGTAATAACATTAAAAGAATTGTTCACCGCTTCGGTAAAAAGTTTTTGTAAAAGAGCACGTTCAATATTAACATCGGTAACCAGGAAAGCCAGCATTGTGGCCATGTTGGGACAAATCATCCCCGAACCTTTAGCAATTCCGGCCAGGTGATAATCGCCCTCCGGGGAACTGCAGCGGTAAGCAGCCTGCTTGATTTTTGTATCAGTGGTCAGGATAGCCTCAGCGGTATCAAGGTCAGCCTGCGGACCACAATCTAAAGCAGCCATAGCAGCTGTAATTCCGGCATTAACTTTATCCATCGGCAGCTGTTCCCCGATTACCCCGGTCGAACAGACCAGCACCTGCCGGGCATCAAGATTTAAACCGGCAGCTGCCTGTTCAGACATTAAAACGGCGTTTCGCATGCCTTGTTCACCGGTACAGGCGTTGGCATTTCCGCTGTTAACCACCAGCAGCCTGATCGGGTTTTTCAAATGGGCTTTACTTAACAGCACCGGTGCGGCCTGAACCAGGTTACGTGTAAA
>SKXC01000119.1 GCA_007128625.1 Syntrophomonadaceae bacterium
CCATTATCTTCTATTATAGCTATTTAATGACAATATAAGCTTTTAAGCTTAATGGACCAATAGTTAATGCAGCATTTAGTTATATAGAAATAATATATAACTAAATAAGCTAAAACCACTGAAATCTTCGGTCGCAATTTTCAGTTATTTAAGGCAATTATAACAATTATCCGCTGTATATGTCAACGAGCTTCATAGTGAAAAGTTATTATAGGGATTTAGCAGGTCTCCAGTTTGACTTGGCTGATCGTTGATGGTATTATGAAAAAAGTTAAATAGTCAGGCGCCCGTGGTGAAAGGGATATCACGCAGGCCTCCGGAGCCTGAAGTCGGGGTTCGAATCCCTGCGGGCGTACCATATTCAGGGGCAATCTGCTGCAGGTTGCTCTTATTTTATTTACATCTTCATTAAAGGAGAGAGAAAGCTATGCCTAAAATAACTTTCATTCCCCAAAACAAAGAAATAGGAGTTGAAACAGGGACAAATTTGCTCAAGGCAGCCGATGAAGCCGGACTATATATTGAAGGTGACTGCGCCGGAAAAGGAACCTGTGGCAAATGCCGGGTTAAAATTGTTGAAGGCGACACCGGCAAACCAACTAAAGCTGAAGAAAAGCATCTTTCCGCCGGCGATCTTAAAGCAGGGTGGGTTTTATCCTGCCAGCGAAAGATAAAACAGGACAGTGTTGTTGAAGTGCCGATCCAAAAAGATGCCCACCTGCGTAAAACTACCCTGGCCGGAGGAGTCGAAAGCCTGGAAGCTGAACCACTGGTAGAAAAATGTTTTGTCAAGTTAAGCCGGCCTGCTGTTAAGGATCAGACTGCTGATTTAGAGCGCCTGCTTAATCACTTAAAACGCCCGGACCTTTCAGTAGAATTGCGTGAACTATCCGGTTTACCCGCAATGCTGCGTAATAATGCCTTCTCTGTCACAGCGACCATTACCGGCAACAAAATTATCTCTATTGAACCGGGAGATACAAGTAATCAACTGTACGGAATTGCTTTTGATATTGGAACCACAACAATCATGGGTTCCCTGATTGATCTAAAAAATGCCGAGGTGACTGCCGTGGCAGCGGTAACCAACCCCCAGAATATCTACGGCGCTGATGTTATATCAAGGATTAACCATGCCTCACAGGGTAAAGAAGAACTAAAACAACTCCAGGACAAAGTGCTGGAAGCAGCAAATAATGTTATTAAAGATCTGCTTAAACAAACCAAAGTGGCCCGGGACCGGGTTTATGAAATTGTTGCTGTGGGTAATACAACCATGAGCCACCTGTTTATGGGAATAGATCCAACCTACCTGGCTCCAGCCCCTTTTATACCTGCCTACAGCCGGGCCCTGGAGGTGGAAGCATCCGATTTAGGGTTAAAGGTCAATCCTTCAGGCCGGGTTACTTTTTTGCCCAACTTAGCCGGCTATGTCGGTTCAGATACTGTAGGAGTAATCCTGGCCACCGGGATGGACCGGCGTGAGGACAACTGCGCGGCAATCGACATCGGCACCAACGGAGAACTGGTCCTGGCCGCAAACGGCAAGCTGATGGCCTGCTCCACTGCCGCCGGGCCGGCCTTTGAAGGAGCACAGATCAAACAGGGAATGCGGGCATCCGCAGGTGCTGTTGAAACAGTAAGGTATGTCGATAATGAAATTCAGCTGAGTACTATTGATGACGCCCCTGCCTGCGGGATTTGCGGATCGGGTTTAATCGACGCCGCTGCCGCCCTGCTTGAAGCCGGCCTGGTTGATGCCAGCGGGCGCTTCGTTAATCCGGAAGAAAACCCGGAAGATGTTCCTGCCCATTTTAAAGACAGGTTAAAGCGGGGCAAAGGTGGTTTTGAATTTATCCTCGTGCCCGGTGAAGATTCTGAAAATGGTGAAGACATTGTCCTCAGCCAGGGTGATCTGCGTGAACTGCAGCTGGCTAAAGGAGCAATATATGCCGGACTGATGATCCTGCTTAAAGAAGCGGGAATTAATGAAAACGATCTCGACGAAGTGCTTTTAGCCGGCGCTTTCGGAAACTACGTTCGTAAAGAAAGCGCCCTGGCAATCGGGTTGCTGCCACAGCTGCCACCGGAAAAAATTGTTGCCGTCGGCAATGCTGCAGGTGACGGATCCAAAATGAGCCTTGCTTCAAAAACTGTAAGGGAACGAGCACTGGCCCTTCCAGGAAAAGTTCAACACCTGGAACTTTCGACCCGTTCCGACTTTCAGGACATTTTCGTTGATGCTCTTAAATACCGGTAGTTTATATATATATTTAACTCCGCTTTCAAGCCGGACCGATTAGTGCCTTTCTACACTTTAATATATGATCAGAACAGGTATTCAATTTCTGCCTCTTCGTAAAGTGACGGGATCAATGAATTGAGCACCTTCGTTACTTGTTCTTCGGTCATTGCTTCCATAACCTGGTCCTTAACATCTTCATAATCAGCCTTCTCTTCTTCCCTGCGGTTAAGGACTTCGATAATATGGAATCCAAACTCAGTGGCAATGGGATCGCTAATCTGGCCAATTTCAAGAGAAAAGGCTGCTTCTTCAAATTCAGCAACCATTCTACCCCGTGCGAAAAAACCCAGATGCCCCCCATCATCTTTATTGGACATATCAATTGAGTATTCTCCTGCCAGGTCTGCAAAATCCCTTCCTTCTTCAAGCAAACCAACGACTTCTAATGCCTCAGCTTCAGTTTCAACCAGGATATGTCTTGCTTCTACTTCTTCGGGATGATCATAAAGATGACGATGATCTTCAAAGTAATTTCTTCCATCTTCCTCTGTTAAATCAATCTGTTCCATGGCTATGTTATAAGCCTGGAGATTCAAACGGATATCGTCGCGGAATGCTTCAAGGTCTATCCCGTACTGCTCTAAGACCATAAGAAAATCTTCTTCTGAACCCATAAAATTTTCTTCGATAATATCTTCCATTTCTTGATCCACATCTTCTTCGCTAACCGCAACTCCAAGCCTGTTTACTTCCTGAACAATTAACTGCCTGGTAATTAATTGATCAAGAATCTCTCCTCCGCCCTGGGCAAACATTGCATCAAAAAGTTCCTTCTCGGTAATCGGATCACCATTAACTAATGCTACCACCCGGCCCTTTGCCGGCTCTTGCTGCAGGGCAACTATGCCTAAAATAACCACTGCCACCAGCAGGACAGCTATCGTCCCCAACAACAATTGTGGCTGTTTGACCCATTGCTTCAAACGCTCCATAACTTTTAACTGGGCTTTATTTTCCATACTCTCCCCCTCTTTTCTAATTAATTTATGGAATAATTTTATTCATGGGAAACTCTAAGATGCCTTCGGCACCGGCTTCCTGTAGTTCACAAATTAAAGTGCGAACTATTTTTTCCTCAACTACACTTTCCACGGCTACCCACTCGTCTGCACAAAGGTTAGAGATAGTTGGCTTGCGCAGCGCCGGTAATAAATCAATAACCTTGTCCAGGTTACTGCTGTGCACGTTCATTTTAAGCATGACCTTTTGTTCGGCCAGCAGTGCTCCCTGCAGCAGAGTAACCATTCGCTCCACTTTTTTCTTTTTCCAGGGATCATTCCAGCTGTTATGATTCATAATTACGCGCGGTGTGGAGACAAATATAGTCTCGATAACCCTGAGCTGATTGGCTTTAAGTGAACGACCGGTTTCGGTCAGTTCGGCAATCGCATCGGCCAGCAGGGGTGGTTTAACTTCTGTTGCTCCCCAGGAAAAAGAAACAGAAGCTTTAACCCCTTTTTCTTCCAGGTAGCGCCGGGTCGATTGAACCAGCTCGGTAGCAATACGCTTTCCTTCCAAATCTTCAACCCTATTAATATCCGAGTCATTAGGCACGGCTAAAACAAGGCGGACCGGTCGCAGGCCTCGTTTAGAATAATTCAGATCGGTCAGCTCTTTTACATCAGCAGACGTTTCATTAATCCAGTCTTTGCCGGTTAAACCCACATCCAGAACCTGTTCCTCCACATATTTTGGAATCTCCTGGGCCCGCATTAAAATGCACTCTATTTCCTCATCATCAATATAAGGATAATATGAGCGCTCCCCAATCTGTATATTGAACCCGGCTTTTTTGAATATTTCCAGGGTAGTATTCTGCAAACTGCCGGCAGGTAAGCCCAGTTTTATCTTATTCATAACTATCGCCCCTTATGTCTTTTAAAGATAGTTTACCACATATTAAATTTAATTATTAGCTGATGGATTATTTGATGATTACCAGGCCCGTCATCTGACAATTAGTAATAAAATAGCATGACCACCTTCAACTGTCAATTTGATTTTACCGACAAACCGGTCTTTTGTTTTACCTGCAGCACAGCTGGCAGGATTCTGGAGATATACCAGAGAAATGTTAAGCTGAGATCCCGGAGGAGGTTACAAAATGTCTAATAGTGAGATGAGTCGGGCAATACGCCATCTGGAAACGACCGGAAAAATGAAAGAAATGCTGCCGCGCTTTTTTATGCGTATGATGGAACGTAAGTTTAGCAACGAACCTGTGGCCTGGTGCATGGTTGGTGTCCCTCCCGAGCTGCTGAAAGCTTTTGATCTGCTTTTTGAATGGCCGGAAAACTTTGGCACTATGTGTGCCAGCCGGCAGGTGGCTCCCCACTTCATCGAGGTAGCAGAAAACGACGGTTATTCACCGGAACTTTGCTCCTATGTAACCAATACCATGGGTTACTGCAAACTATTTAAGGAAACCGGTGAAGCTCCCGAGGAGTCTCCCCTTCCCGGCGGCATGGGTAACCCGGCGATGCTGCTCGGATCAGGATTTGTCTGTGAACCACGCTGGAAGTGGTTTCAATCTATAGCCACCCGGTTTTTTGATATCCCTGTTTATAGCACTGATCCCCTGGCCCCGCCCTGGGACATTGACCCCCACGATCCCCGGATCGCCGACCATTACCTTACTTTACTGCGTGAAGACCTTGCCGGACAAATCGAATTTATGGAGAAGCATACCGGCAAAAAACTCGATATTAACCACCTGCGTGAAATCATGAAACTTTCGCACGAAGCTCTTAGTTACTGGCGCGACACCCTGGCCCTGCGTAAAGCAGTGCCGACACCAATGGGATCAACTGACTATTTCCATGCCATTATTCCCCAGATGTACCTGGTCGGAGATCAAGATGCAGTGGATTTTTACCGGGAAATGTATGAAGAGGTAAAAGATCGGGTAGATCGGCAGGTTGGCATCGTTGAAGAAGAAAAATACCGCCTGATCTGGTTCGGCCTGCCCCCCTGGTTTAATATGGGTGTTTTTAACTATCTTGAATCCCTCGGAGCGGTCTTTGTTTATGAATCGACTTACAACGTTGGTGATTACTTTGAGGTCGATTTAAGCGATCCCCTGGAAGCAATTGTCCAGCGCACCTGGCAGAGAGCTGTAAAAATGCACGAATACGGCGCGGAAACTATGCCCGAGCTGTGCAATCCGGCTGTTTTCGGGGGGTTTTCCGGAAGCAGCTTGCTTGGTCAATTGGTTGAAGAATACACCCTGAATGGAGCAATGATGCACCTGACCCGTTCCTGCCGGGCAGTCTCGTTCGGAGAAGTTCATACCAGGAACAGGCTGGCAAAAATAAATGTTCCTTCCCTGATTTTTGAAAGTGACATGGCTGACCCCCGCCACTGGTCGGATGCCCAGATCAAAACAAGGCTGCATGCATTTCTGGAAAGAATGGAAAAAGCGAAACAAGGAGGTAAGATCGATGGTCTTTAACATAAATTCTTTTGCCGGACCCGACTACAAAACGACAGTAAACGAGCAGTATATTCGCGGACTGAAAGAAAAAACCAGGAAACCGGTAATCGGCTATTTATGCTGTTTCGCCCCTCCTGAAATAATCACCGCTGCCGGAGCCATCCCTTATCGTATCACCGGCCTGCCCGGGGCAGATACTTCAGCAGCCGATTCTTACCTTGAACCATACGGTTGCACCTATGTGCGTAATATCCTTGCCCGGGCAGTAGAGGAAAAACTGGATTTTTTAGATGGCCTGGTCATATCCCACAGCTGTGACATGGTCCAAAGACTATACGGAATCTGGACTTACTACCATCCCCTGGCTTTTTCTTACCTTTTTAATGTGCCACACCAGGTTACTCCCTGGGCCATAAATTTCTTTAAACGAGAACTGGGATTCTTTGAAGAAAATCTGGTAAATTTTACCGGACAAAAAACAAACTCCACAAAATTGACTGATACAATTATGCTTTATAACAAAAACCGTTCCCTGATTCGTAAAATTTACCATCTGCGAAAAGAACCTCAACCTCCACTCGAAGGCAGTGAAATGCTTGATATCCTTATGGCCGGTGGTGTATTACCTGCTGAAGATTATTCAGTCTTCCTGGAAGCAACTTTAAATAATCTGCAAAAACGCAAGCTAAAAACAGGTAAAGCGCCGCGGATCATGGTTTGGGGCAGTATTATCGATAATCCAGTTTTTTATCAGATGATCGAAAAAACTGGAGGCAGGGTTGTCTGCGACGACACCTGTATCGGTTACCGGGTTTGGGAAAAAGATGTACCTCTAACAGAAGATCCTTATGAGGGCCTGAGCGAGCATTATTTCGTTAATTTTCAATGTCCCCGAACTGACCGCGGACCCGGTGTCGAACGCTTCAACTACCTGCTGCAAAGAGCCCGGGAATACCAGGTCGACGGGGTAATCGGCTACTGCATCTCCTTCTGCGACCCACACAAGTTTGATTATCCTGACCTCAGGGACTACCTTAAAAAAGAAGGACTGCCGATGCTTTTAATCGATGACAACTACAGCTTCGAACCGACCGAAGCGATAAAAACCAGGCTGCAGGCTTTCATTGAGATGCTATAACTGATGAAGAAATTTTAGTATATATGATTTAATTAAAGAAAGGAGCTTTTAAAAACGGATTTTAAAAATGAATAAAAAGCTTGTGCTGCCGGGTTAAATATGAGAAAATGTTAACATTCATTTTAAAAGCAGTTTTCCATTTTAAAAGCAGTTTTCTTCACAGCAAGGATGTGCAATCACAATGGCCTTGATTATCAGGAAATACGGGGGCACTTCAGTGGCCTCACTGGACCATATTCGCCGGGTGGCATGGTCTGCGGCATCAGCAAAAGAAAAGAACAACCAGGTGGTTATTGTTGTTTCAGCTATGGGCGACGAAACCAACCGTCTGATGCAGCTGCTGGCAGAAATAACCCCGAATACAACCGGAAGAGAAATAGATGCCCTGCTTGCTACCGGAGAACAGACATGCGCCGCCCTGCTGGCAATGACCCTTGAAAGTCTAGGCCAAAAAGCTAAATCTTTCACCGGTTCACAGCTGCCCCTGCTTACAGACAATATATTTTCCAAGGCTCGCATCCTTGACCTGCCCACTAAAAAGCTTCGAAAAACCCTCGAAGCAGGTTTTATACCAGTGATAGCCGGTTTCCAGGGAGTAACCGAAGACGGCAGTATTACTACCCTTGGCCGCGGCGGCTCCGATACTACGGCTGTCGCCCTTGCTGCAGCTTTACAGGCAGACTACTGTGAAATATATACTGATGTCGACGGAGTATATACTGCGGATCCAAACATTTGCCCCCGGGCTCGTCATGTAAAAAAAATAGCATACCCGGAAATGCTGGAAATGGCCGGGTTAGGCGCAAAAGTATTACATGTTCGCGCTGTAGAACTTGCTCAAAAATACCAGGTTTCGCTTGTGGTTAAACCTTTTTTTAACGGGAATAAACAGACCTGGATCATCAGCGAGGAGGACGTAATGGAGAATTATATTATTAAAGGCGTTACGCTGGAAAAAAATGTATCAAAAATCTCTTTAATCCGCATTCCCGATCGCCCGGGCATTGCTTACCAGATCTTATCCCCCCTTGCCGATGCAGCCATTAATGTCGACATGATTATTCAAAATGCCAGCATCGATGGTTTTACAGATCTCACCTTTACCATTTCCAAAACTGATTTGCATAAAGCAACCGAACTGATTAACGAAGTGGCCCAAAAAATAAATGCCCTCGAAGTACAGGCAGCCAACAATATCGTTAAAATCTCAGCTGTTGGAATCGGCATTAAAAATAACCCCGGAGTAGCTGCTCGCATGTTTGAATCACTGTCTGCTGAAAGTATCAATATCGAAATGATCAGCACCTCGGAGTACCGGATATCCTGTGTTATCGAAGAAAAATATGGAGAACTGGCAGTCAGAGCAGTTCATCATGCCTTTGGTCTTGATAATGAAAAGGAGCTTTCTGAATAAAAACTAGTTTTAAAAATAACGGGTTAGATGTGGGAGAACTACAATGTTGCATGGTCAATATAAACGTTTATGGGCCGGCTTCTGGCAAATCGCCGACCCTAAAATATGGATTGCATCCACTGTCCCGATGGCTGTAGGGGCCACTATCGCTTACGTCCATCTGGGCAGCTTCAGCTGGGGTTGGTTTTTTATCGGAGCAGCAGCAATTTACCTGCTGGAAATCGGGAAAAATGCAATAAATGAATATATCGATTATCTCAGCGGGGTTGACCGATTTGTTACACCTGATAAAAGAACGCCTTTCAGCGGCGGGAAAAAAACAATTATTGACAGTAAGCTAACCTTAAAAGAAAACCTGGTAATCGGGTCTGTAACGATCACAGCCGGCTGCCTGCTGGGCCTTTATGTGGTTTTCACCAGGGAGTTCAACATACTTTGGATCGGTTTAGCCGGGGTTTTCTTTGCTGTTTTTTACAGTCTTCCTCCATTTAAATTTTCTTACCGGGGACTGGGTGAACTTGTTGTTGGATTCACCTTTGGCCCGTTGATTACAACAGGCAGCTACCTGGTGCAAACTCATATGATATCAATCGAGGTTATCCTCGCTTCACTGCCACTCGGTTTCATAATTGCCAATGTGCTCTGGATCAACCAGTACCCTGATTATGAAGCCGATTTAAAAGGCGGTAAAATGAACGGGGTGGTCCGGCTTGGCAGGGAAAAAGGGGTGATTGTCTATGTGCTTTTATTTGGACTGGCCTATCTGTTTTTGTTGACCCTGACTATTTTCAGCAGGAATCCGCTGTGGCTTTTGTCTTTTTTGAGTCTGCCCCTGTCATTTAAAGCAGTTAAAGTTGCCCGGAACCACTTTGATGATATTCCCAGGCTGATCGAAGCCAATGCCAAAACAATTCAAGTTTACCAGTTATTCGGTCTTACCATGATTGCTGCCGCTTTGCTTTCACTGCCGGCTGGTTAGATCTTCTATAAAACTATACTTGCCATATTATTTAACAACAGCCGGGAAGATATTTATTATCTTCTTTATTTACCATACCTGTATGACTACTCTGCGGGGAGGTTTTAGCAAAATATGGAAAACAGTATACTGCCGGTATTTTCAACCGCAAATTGGATCTTGTTGTTTCTAGGTTTATATATGCTTATAATCATTATTTTAGGGCTTTTCTACAGCTACCGCGTTCACGAAGCTGAAGATCTTACCATAGCGGGCCGCCAGTTAAGCTTTGTATTCATGGTTCCTTCAATTATTGCTACCTGGATCTGTGCCGGAGCGATGATGGGGGCAGCCGGGTATGCATTTCTTTTTGGAATGCAGGGAGTTATTTTTGATCCCTGGGCACCTGCGCTGTGCATGGTTATAATCGGTATCTTTTTTGCTTTCCGCATGCGCAAAGCCAAATATACTACAATTACAGACTATTTTAATAACCGCTATGGTAATCTAAGCGGCTTCCTTTACACAGTTATCCAAATAATCGCAGCCATGGCCTGGCTTGGTGGGCAGCTGGTAGCCCTGGGTATCATCGTTTACCTGACAACGGGCTTTAACATGCAAATGGCTGTGATCATCGCCACCGTGGTAATCATTATCGCAACCGGTTTTGGTGGACTCTGGGCCTTATCTCGCATTGATACCATCGCTTTTGCCCTGATCCTTATCGGTTTGCTGATCCTTTTACCCACTGTAGTAGGAGAAGCCGGCGGTTTTGGCCAGCTAATTCAAAGAGCCGAGAACTGGGCTGAACTGCCGACATGGTCAATGAAGATGGAAAGCGGAGAAGAAGGCTACCTCTGGTATACGGGGATACTGGGAATCCTGCTTTACATCTCAGCCTGGGCCTCCCTTTCCCTGGGCGATGTGCCCAGCCAGGTTCTGATGCAGCGAGCCCTGGCTGCCAAAACAGAAAAAACCGCGGTGGCCGGTTTTATAGCCAGCGGGTTTTTGTATCTGACCATCGGAATGATCCCGGTTTTAATTGGTATAACTGTTTTTACCACCGGTCTGCTTGAAGGTATACCCGTAACCGAAGCAGAGAATGTACTTCCCTGGGCCGCTTATAATTTTCTTTCCCCATGGGCGGGAGTGCTGTTCATAGTTACCCTGGCAGCCGCAATTATAAGCACCTCGGGCAACAGTTCACTGATCATATCTACCCTGATCGGCCATAATATCTACCGTTATGTTAAACCGCAGGCTGCAACTACCGAGGTATTAAAAGTGGTCAGGATTTCCGTCCCCCTTGTCACCCTGCTGGCGATGGCAATTGCTCTTTACTTTGAAACAGTCTATAAGCTGATTGTCCTTTCCGGGGGAATTCAACTGGCTACCATTTCCGGAGCTTACATAATCGGTTACTTCTGGACAAAAGCCAACACTGCCGGAGCAGTCAGCTCCTTCTTCACCGGCCTGGTTTCCTGGATTATCGTCTACCAGTCAGTATTACCGGCAACCATGCAGGCAAATATGGATGTAGTGGTTGAAGGGGAAGTATACATGGAATGGGCCAGGGACGATGCAATATTTATCTCCCTGATCCCGGCTGCAGCGATCAGCTTTTTAACCCTGATTATCGTTTCTTTGCTGACCCAGAAAAAATACCCCCCTCTGCCGATGCGCAGCAGTGACGGAAGAGATATGAGTACTATGCCCAAATTTTTCTGGTCTAAATGAGTTCAAAATCGATTAGTTCCTGTAAATCAATGCTATCGGTGCTGGTTTTACCATATAAAAATACAATAAAACCGGGACAGCTAACCTTAAGTGCCCCGGTTTATCTTCTGGACTGCAGTAACTGCCAGTAAATATTTTAACTACTTTTACTGCAGTTCCATCGGTTTGTTACAGCAAACCAG
>SKXC01000142.1 GCA_007128625.1 Syntrophomonadaceae bacterium
AAAGTTACAAACCAGTGTGCAATGTACTGTCGGCACTGTCAGCGCCGCAGGGCAATCGGTGAAAAGGATCTGGCAACCCCCCGTGAGGAATTGGAAGAAGCTATTGATTATGTCCGCAATAATAAAGAAGTCCGTGATGTTTTACTAACCGGTGGAGATGGCCTGATGCTTGACAATCAGACCATAGCCTGGCTGCTGGATGAATTGGATAGTATCCCCCATGTCGAAATCAAACGCTTTGGTTCGCGTACTCTGGTCACCATGCCCCAGAGGATTGATGATGAACTATGCCGTATATTATCTGATCACCTGCCTGTTTACGTGATTACTCATTATAACCATCCACTGGAAATAACTCCGGCTGCCCGCGAGGCCTGTTTTAAATTGGCCAGATCGGGGGTAAGCCTGGGCAACCAGGCAGTTTTGCTAAAAGATATCAACAACGATCCTTTTGTGATGCGCAAAATGAACCAGGAATTATTAAAAATAATGGTCAGGCCATATTTGATTTTTCATGCCAAGGCAGTAAAGGGAACCTCACATTTTCGCACTAAAGTTGAAGAAGGTATCGAGATAATGGAAAAGCTGCGCGGATTTACTTCGGGGCTGGCAATTCCAACTTTTGTTGTCAATGCTCCATTTGGCCTGGGCAAAACTCCGATGCTGCCGGAATACCTGGTCAGCATGGGCAAGGATTATATTCAAATACGAACCTGGGAAAACAAGGTTCTTCGCTACGATAATTAGTGGTAATAAGCTTAAGCCGGTTCAAGAAGGCAAATATGGGCATTTAATAATATTCATTGACTTATGCTTTCATTTTGTTAAAATGTTATTCGATGCTCTTCATATAATAAATAACAGGAGGTATCAGAGATGAGCGCTTTAGGCCGTCATATCCTGGCTGAGTTCTATGGCTGTCCCATGGAGATATTATCCGATCAGGAACAGATAAAGCAATATATGGTAAAAGCTGCTCTTGAGGCGGGAGCTGAAATAAAAGAAACAATATTTCACCAGTTTTGCCCTCAAGGAGTCAGCGGTGTTGTAGTTATTTCAGAGTCGCATTTGGCCATTCATACCTGGCCCGAATATGGATATGCTGCTGTTGATGTTTTTACCTGTGGACAAAAAGTAGATCCCTGGGTATCTTGCAACTATTTAAAAAATAAGTTTTTAGCCCGAAATATGTCGGCCCGCGAAATTGAGCGCGGCATTTTTGATGTCCAGTTAGATTACAAGCCTGCAGCAAACTACTAGATTGTTCTTTGCATTAAATAGTGCAGTAATCATACCAAAGAATATATTTTAAGTGGGGAGTACTGATAATTATATGCCTTATGATAAACATAAGTGGTATATAGACCATACCTCTCCAGGTACGGCCCATATATACGGGATAGAGAACTTTGTAAATTGTTTTCAAACCCGGTACCAGCAAGTAGAAATTGCTGATAGTGAGTTTTTCGGTCGTCTTTTGATTTTAGATGGTAAAGTACAATCTGCTGAATATGATGAATATATTTATCACGAAGCGCTGGTTCACCCGGCGATGCTCATGGGTCCTGTTCCCAGACGTGTACTGGTCATAGGGGGAGGTGAAGGAGCTACCCTGCGCGAAGTTCTTAAACATCCTTCGATTGAAGAGTTGATCATGGTTGACCTCGATCAAGAAGTAGTAGAGCTTTGCCGTAAACATTTAAGACCCTGGCACCAGGGCAGTTTTGATGATAAACGGGTAGAGCTTTTTTTTATGGATGCCCGCGAATATTTAGAAAAAGCCAATGGAAGTTTTGATGTGATAATCAGTGATGTTCCTGAACCGGTTGAACAGGGTCCGGCAGTAAAGTTGTTTTCTACCCAGTTTTTTGAATTGATCAAGGCAAATTTAACAGAAAAAGGCACATTTGCGCTTCAGGCCGGTGATTCCAGCCTGCCTTTTATTGATTCGCACAGTGCAATAAATAATACAATTAATAAAATAATGCCTTTTGTGCTTCCATACCGGGCTTTTGTACCCTCATTTAATACGGAGTGGGGTTTTATTCTTGCCTCTCCCTCCAACATGCAGTTACCTGCTTTGGAACAGTTCAATCAAATGATAGCAGAAAGGAAGATGGATTTATACTTTTTTGACGGTGAAACAGCAAAGGCGATGTTTTCACTGCCGTTAAATTTACGTAAGCGGTTGAATGAGGAAACAAAAGTTATAGATGATCAAAGCCCTTTAACGGTTTACCAACCAAAAAGCGATGGAGGTTATTAATGAAAAGTAGAGAACAGACATTTTTGATGGTCAAGCCTGATGGTGTTCAGCGAGGCTTGATCGGCAACATAATCAGCAGAATGGAGATAAAAGGATTGAAGCCTGTAGCAATGAAAATGATCGAAATATCTCCTGATCTCGCTGCCAGGCATTACGAGGAACATAAAGGCAAACCTTTTTATGAAGGATTGATTGACTTTATAACTTCTGCACCGGTCGTGGCAATGATCTGGGAAGGGGATGATGCTGTTACGATTGTCCGTGCAATTGTTGGAGCAACTGATCCCCGAAAATCAGATCCGGGAACGATTCGCGGAGATCTTGCCGTTTTCACCGGTAAAAATATAGTCCATGCTTCTGATTCACAGGAAAGCGCTAAACGGGAAATAGGATTATTTTTTAATGAAAAAGAACTCTGCACCTATAGTCTTCCCCATGAAAATTGCCTTTACGAATAAAGGCATGTAAACAATTATAACAAGTAAAAAGGTTTACATATAAGTTTAAGCTAAGTATAAGTAAGTATAAGCAGCTGCTAATCAAGGCTGCTTATATACATTTTAGACGACTTGCAAAAGAAGAATAAATCAGTTATAATATATATAACAAATATAGTTAGTAATATATAGGCGGTGAGAACATGCTGGCAACCAAATGTCCGGGAC
>SKXC01000017.1 GCA_007128625.1 Syntrophomonadaceae bacterium
ATATTATATTTTTAGGAGCGTCTTGAAATGGAATCAAGTGTAGTTGTCGGTTATGCCAGGACCCCTTTTGGCCGGTTTTTAGGCAGCCTGCAATCCCTGCCGGCTGTAGAACTGGGAGCTATTGCAGTTGAGGAAGCTTTAATACGGGCTGCTGTGCCAAAAGAATTGGTCGAAAACGTTATACTTGGCATGGTGGTGCAGGCCGGGGCCGGTCAGATCCCCTCACGGCAGGCGACCATAAAAGCGGGCCTGCCGCATAATGTGCCTTCAGAAACTATCAACAAGGTTTGTGCTTCCGGACTGCGGGCGGTAAATATTGGCGATGCCCTGATCAGGGCCGGTGAAGTTTCTATCCTGGTTGCAGGGGGTATGGAAAATATGAGTGCCTGCCCTTATTTTATGAACCGGGCCCGGACCGGTTATCGCATGGGGGATGCTCCAGTAATAGATGCCATGATCCATGACGGTTTGTGGTGCCCATTTCATGACGTGCATATGGGTGTCCATGGAAGCGCTGTACCGGCCGAACATGGCATAACCCGCGAAGAGATGGACCGGTGGGCTTTACGCAGTCACCAGCTGGCTGTAGAAGCAATGAAAAGCGGCCGCCTGGCAGAAGAAATTGTTCCGGTAAAGGTAGCGGTTCGCAAGGGAGAACCGTTAAGCGTTGAGAATGACGAAATGCCTAGACCGGATACAACCCTGGAAAAGCTGGCCAAGCTTCCGCCTGCTTTTGAACCGGAAGGATTAATTACAGCCGGTAATGCCCCCGGGATCAGTGACGGGGCTGCTGCGCTGGTTTTGACTTCTGCTGACCGGGCCGGGCAGTTAGGTCTTGAACCGCTGGCCGAGATAGTAAGCATGGGAATGGCTTCTCTTGAACCGCGCTATATTGCTACCGTTCCATATGAGGCGGCAGAAATTGCCCTGAAAAAGGCCGGCCTTGGCGCCGAACAGATGGAGTTAATCGAAATTAACGAAGCCTTTGCAGCTGTTGCCCTGACCAGCATGAAACTGGGCCGGTGGGATGAAAAGAAGGTTAATGTCAACGGTGGGGCGGTGGCTTTCGGCCACCCGATCGGGGCCAGCGGGGCCAGGATCCTGCTAACCCTGATCGCTGAACTGCGCCGGCGGGGCGGAGGTTACGGCCTGGCCACAATCTGCAGCGGGGCCGCCCAGGGCGAGGCAACTATAGTTAAGGTTTAATAAAAAGAAGGTTTAAATGAAGGGTAAATAAACTGGAAGAAGGTAGCGGAAATTAAGGCAGGCAACCAGGAGTATAATAAAGAGGTTTATAGATGAAATTTGTTCTATCAGACTATCATTTGGCTAAAAAAGAAGAGTTCCGGCAGTTTGCTGAAGAAGAAATCGATTCGGGGGAATCTTATCCACGGAAAAATTTACAAAAAGCGGCTAAAAAGGGTTATATGGGCCTGCCTGTGCCAAAAGAATGGGGAGGGCAGGGAGAAGACTTTTTAACCTACACCTTGTTTATTGAAGAACTATCCCGGGTATGCGCATCAACTGGAGTAATTATAGCAGTCCATACCTCGGTAGGGACTTTCCCGCTTTTGTACTATGGCACTCTTCAGCAAAAAAAAAGCTACCTTTCCGGTCTGGCCCGGGGAGAATTAATCGGCGCTTTTGCCCTGACCGAAGAAAGAGCCGGTTCTGATGCCGCTTCCCTGAACACTACTGCTAAAGCTGTCAGCAGCGGCTATCTTCTTAACGGCTGCAAGCTTTTTATCACCAGCGGTGGTGAAGCAGATCTCTATACCGTATTTGCCACTGTTGATCGAAACCGGGGCCATAAAGGCATCTGCGCATTTTTAGTGGAAAAAGGCATGCAGGGGTTTGTTGCCGGCAAACCGGAAAAAAAGATGGGTTTAAACCGGTCGAGCACCACGGAAATCAGGATGGAGGATCTTCATATTCCAGTGTCGAACAGACTTGGTGAAGAGGGCGAAGGTTTCTCTATAGCCATGTCACTGCTCGATGGTGGAAGGATCGGTATAGCCGCCCAGGGCCTGGGGCTGGCCAGGGCCGGAATCGAGTATACAACTGCTTATCTTAAAAAACAGCAGTCTGCAGGAAATGAGCCCGCAGAATCAGCTGCGTTTACCCTGGCTGCCCTGGCAACACGTCTTGAAGCGGCACGCCTGCTTGTATACCGTGCTGCAGCGGTTAAAGAATCGGGGGGGAATTGTTCCAAGGAAGCTTCCATGGCCAAATATTACAGCACTGATTTAGCGGTAGAGGTCGCAGCACGCTGTATAGATATTTGCGGTTTGAGTGCTGCCAGAAGCACCAATCCTTTAACCGGCTATTTTTGTGATGCCAAGGCAACCCAGATTTATGAAGGCACTAACCAAATTCAACGGATCGTGGTTTCCCGTAATCTGCTGGAAGGATAAATAGCCGAAAAAGAACTAAACGAAATGTATTAATGACATATTGATTGACAGAAGGAGGTTCAACTGGTGAACTTTGAATTAACAGAAGAACAGGAAATGACTCGTAAAATGGTCCGTGATTTTGCTGAAAAAGAATTAAAACCGGGAGCCGAAGAGCGGGACGATAAAGAAGAGTTTTCAAGAGAATTGTTTAACAAGATGGGAGAGCTTGGATTAACCGGTATTCCCTGGCCGGAAAAATACGGTGGAGGCGAATGTGACTATTTGAGCTATGTGATAGCCGTAGAGGAGCTCTCCCGGGTTGACGCTTCGGCAGGAACAACTTTATCTGCCCATATATCGCTTGCGGGATGGCCCCTTTATAAATACGGCAGCGAAGAACAGAAGAAAAAATTCCTGGAACCGATGGCCCTGGGCGAAAAGCTGGGAGCTTATGGTTTAACTGAAACAACTGCCGGTACTGATGCTGCTGCAATGCGAACGACTGCAGTATTGGACGGGGACTTTTATGTGATTAATGGCAATAAAATATTTATTACCAATGCCGGCGATGCGGAAACTTATATCGTTTTTGCTGTTACCGACAAGGAGAAGAAAACAAAAGGGGTCAGCGCTTTTATAGTGGAAAAAGGCACACCCGGTTTTTCTTTTGGCAAAAAAGAACGGAAAATGGGCCTGCGTTCTTCACCAACTGTTGAATTAATATTTGACAACTGCCGGGTGCCGAAGGAAAATATGCTGGGACAGGAAGGCGAAGGATTTAAAATTGCCATGAGTACTCTTGACGGGGGGAGAAACGGGATTGCTGCCCAGGCCGTGGGAATTGCCCAGGGGGCAATGGAGGAAGCTGCAGAATACGCCAAGAGCAGGGAACAGTTTGGCCGTCCTATTGCCGATTTTCAGGCAATTTCATTTATGCTGGCCGACATGAGCACAAAAATTGAAGCTTCCCGTCTGCTGACCTATCAGGCTGCCTACCTGGAGAATGCAGGATTACCTTATGGCAAAGCTTCGGCCATGGCCAAGCTGTTTGCCTCGGAAACAGCAATGGAAGTTACCACCAATGCAGTGCAAATCTTCGGTGGATACGGTTATACCCGTGATTACCCGGTAGAGCGCTTTATGCGCGATGCTAAAATAACCCAGATCTATGAAGGTACCAGCGAGGTGCAGCGCCTGGTTATATCACGCTATTTGCTGAAATAGCTGGATCAAGACCTCCATGTTTTCCCGATAAGCAGGATGCACCTGAAGGGTTTCCTGCCTTTTACAGAAAGGGTCTATGAAAGGAGTAACAGAGTAATGGGCAATGAAAAACCGGGCCTGGTCATGGTTTTTACCGGTGACGGCAAAGGAAAAACTACTGCCGCTGTTGGACAGGCTGTCCGGGCCCTGGGACACGGTTACCGGGTTTTTATGATTCATTTTATGAAAGGCCGTGATTATGGAGAATTTCTGGCCCTGGCTAAAATGCCGGATCTTACTATAGTACGGGCCGGTCGGGATTGTTTTGTTAATCGCAACAAACCTGATCCGATGGATGTTGATCTGGCCCGGGATGGTTTTAAAAAGGCGGAAAAAGCCATTAAAAGTAGTGATTACGACCTGGTTATTCTCGATGAAATTAATGTTGCAGTTGATTACGGATTGATTGCAGAAGAAGAACTTTTTAACCTGCTCGAGGGCAAGCCGGACGGGGTAACCGTTATCTTAACCGGTCGGGGCGCTACTGCTGGATTAGTTAAGAGAGCCGATATGGTTAGTGAAATTCTGGCCATTAAGCACCATTACGATCAGGGTGCGGATTGTTTGCCGGGAATAGAATACTAATGAAGTACTGAAGGTGTTTAGATTGCAGCAGCTGGTTGAAGATTTATTGAATGGCAGCAAACGTGCGGCGGCGCGACTTATTTCCCTGGTAGAAAATGATGATTTGCAAAAAATAGAGCTGCTTAAAGAAATATTTCCCCATACCGGTAGGGCTTACGTGGTCGGTGTAACCGGGGCACCCGGTTCAGGAAAAAGTTCGCTGGTTGATTGTTTGCTGCAGCAGATGCGAGCAGATGATCTAAAGATCGGGGTGATCGGTGTAGATCCGACCAGTCCTTTCAGTGGGGGGGCAATTCTGGGTGACCGGATCAGGATGCAGGAGCATGCCCTGGATCAGGATGTTTTTATCCGCAGCATGGGAACCAGGGGCAGCCTTGGCGGATTGGCCCGGGCGACCCGGGAAGCGATCCAGGTTCTTGATGCTTTTGGCAAAGATATTATATTGATTGAGACCGTCGGGGTGGGTCAATCTGAGGTTGATATTGTCAGGACAGCTGACAGCACCATGGTGGTGCTTACACCGGCCGGAGGGGACAGTGTACAAACCATCAAGGCCGGTATTATGGAAATTGCCGATATTTTTGTCATCAACAAAGCCGACCTGCCCGGTTCAGAAAAAACAATAACTGAAATTAACATGATGCTGGATATGAAAAAAAGCGATAAATGGCGCCCGCCGGTTTTACCAACAATATCAGTGCGCAGCGAAGGAATAGCAGAGGTCTGGGGCGCTCTAAAGGAACACCGCTCCTACATGGAAAAAAGCGGTTATCTGATGGAGATACGCCGGCAGCGGGTCAGCCGTGAATTGACCGAACAGGTGGAGTACCTGGTCAAAAGTCGGATCTGGGAACGGGTTAAAGAACGCTTTAAGCTCGACAGCCTGGTTGAAAAGATTGTTCTTCGCCAGAAAGATCCCTACAGTACAGCCAATGAACTGCTTGAACAGATCAAATTCTATGGCGAAAACGGTAAAGAAGGTGATTAGGTTATGGATCAGAAAAAATTAGAGCGGATCAATGAATTAAAACAACTGTGGGAAAAAGAGGTTGAAAATCTGAATATACGAGAAGAGCCGCCGGTTACAGTTTCAGGTCGGCAGGTAGAGGCTCTTAATACGCCCCTTGACACTAAAGATCTCGATTATGAAAAAGATCTCGGTTTTCCGGGCAGTTATCCCTATACCAGGGGGGTTCAGTCCAACATGTACCGGGGCCGGCTCTGGACTATGCGCCAGTTTTCCGGTTTTGGTGACGCATATGATTCTAACCGCCGTTACCGCTACCTGCTGGAACAGGGCCAGACCGGGCTCAGTGTTGCTTTTGATATGCCTACCCTGATGGGCTATGATTCTGACAGCGAACGTTCACTGGGTGAAGTTGGGCGCTGCGGGGTGGCAATCGATTCCCTGGAGGATATGGAAATCCTCTTTGATCAGATTCCCCTGGACCAGGTAACCACTTCAATGACGATCAACGGTCCCGCAGCGATTCTCTGGTGTATGTACCTGGCCAATGCCGAAAAACAGGGGGTCAGCCTGAAGCAGGTCGGCGGAACGATCCAAAACGATATTTTAAAAGAATATACCGCTCAGAAATCATGGATATTTCCTCCCGATCCGTCAATGCGCTTAATTACCGATATATTTGCTTTTGCCGCCGATCAGGTGCCGCGCTGGAATACAATCAGCATCAGCGGCTATCATATCAGGGAGGCCGGATCGACAGCGGTCCAGGAACTGGCTTTTACCCTGGCTGATGGCTTTGCCTACGTGGAAGCTGGGATTAATTCCGGTCTTGATGTAGACCGGTTCGCTCCGCGTCTTTCCTTTTTTTTCAACGCCCATATCGATTTTTTTGAAGAAATTTGCAAGTACCGGGCCGCCAGGCGGATCTGGGCCCGGCGCATGAAAGAAAAATACGGGGCCAAAGATCCCCGCTCTTTAATGATGCGCTTTCATACCCAGACCGCAGGTTGCAGCCTGACTGCCCAGGAACCGGAAAACAATATTATCAGGACCACCACAGAAGCTTTGTCGGCTGTTTTAGGCGGCACCCAGTCTTTACATACCAACTCCATGGATGAAGTACTGGCCCTGCCGTCTGAAAAAGCGGTTAAAATTGCTTTACGCACCCAGCAGGTACTTGCTTTCGAAAGCGGTGTGGCCAATAACATTGATCCCCTGGCCGGCTCATACTTTATCGAAGCGCTGACCGACCAAATGGAGGCTGAAGCCGAAGAATATTTCCGGCGCATTGATGATCTCGGAGGAGTGCTTCCTGCTATTGAACAGGGTTTTATCCAGCAGGAAATTGCCGATGCTGCCTACGAATACCAAAAAGCAGTTGATAAAGGCGATCGTATCGTGGTCGGAGTCAACCGCTACAATACCGGTGAACCGATGGAAATTGAACTGCTTAAAATTGATCCCGAGGTGGAAAAGAAACAGCTGGAACGGTTGCAGAAGTTAAAGGAGAGGCGTGATGGAGTCAAAGTAGCCGGCAGTTTGGAATCTTTAAAGAAAAGTGCCGCAAGCAGCGACAACCTGATACCTTTAATTTTAGAGGCAGTCAGATGTTATGCCACTGAAGGCGAAATTGTCAGCGCCTTAAAAGATGTTTTCGGAGAGTATAAAGAAAAGCCGCTATTTTAAAATTAAAACAGCAATCAATTAAATCTAGGCTTTTCATTAAAAATATTTTAGTTCCGTTAAGGGTTGAGTGGGGGTGTATTTATGAGCAGCAAAAAAATCAGGGTCCTGGTTGCCAAACCGGGTTTAGACGGCCACGATCGAGGGGTTAAAGTGGTCGCCCGGGGTTTGCGGGATGCCGGGATGGAGGTTATCTATACCGGCCTGCACCAGACTGCCCAGCAGGTTGCGGAAACTGCCCTGCAGGAAGATGTCGATGTAGTTGGATTAAGCATTCTTTCCGGGGCTCATATGACCCTGGTGCCGCGCATTAAGGAGCTGTTAAGCAAAAGCGGAATGGATGATGTTCTATTGCTGGTCGGGGGGATTATACCGGAAGGTGACCGTGAAGAATTGCTGGCCCGGGGTCATGCCGATCAGGTTTTTACCCCGGGAGATACCCTGGAAAAAATAACAGACTATATATTTCAAAGCTTCAAGGAAAGCAGGGATTCTTGAAAAGGGGTAAATAGATGGATAACAGCGAACTGGAAAAAGCCAGGCAAAAAGTTTTAACCCTGCGCCGGAAAATCGAGGAGCATAACTATAACTATCATGTTCTCGATAGGCCGCTGATTGATGATCATAAATTCGATCAATTGATGCGGGAATTGCAGGAGCTGGAAGATAGTTACCCTGAACTGCAGGATCCCGATTCACCTACCCGCAGGGTCGGTGCCGAGCCGCTTTCCGCTTTTGAAGCCCTGGACCATAAAGTACCGATGCTTGGTCTTGATAATGCCTTTAACAAAGAAGAACTTGCCGATTTTGATGCCAGGGTACGCAGATTAACCGGTCTTGACATGGTTGAATATTTATGTGAGCTGAAAATAGACGGACTGGCGGTATCGCTGCAGTATGAAGAGGGTGTTTTTAAACGCGGTGCCACCAGGGGAGACGGTTATACAGGCGAAGATATTACTCAGAACCTGCGTACTGTCAGGCAAATACCCCTGCAGCTGAATGATCCGCTTACCCTGGAAGCAAGAGGTGAAGTATATATAAACAGGTCCGCTTTTGAACAGCTGAACCAGAAACGTGAAGAACAGGGCCTGATCCTATTCGCCAACCCCCGTAATGCTGCAGCCGGTTCGCTGCGTCAACTGGATCCCCGCCTGGCTGCAGCCAGGCCATTACGGATATTTATCTACGGTCTTGGCGAACACTATCTAAACATAACCGGGCAAAAAGAGCTGCTTGCTTACCTGGAAAAGCTGCGCCTGCCGGTAAATTCTAACTATACCGTTTGCTGCGGCCCGGATGAAGTATGGCAGTACTGCCTTGAATGGCAGGAAAAAAGACACAATCTTCCCTATGAAACAGACGGGATCGTGGTCAAAGTAAACCGGCTTGATTTGCAAAAAAGCCTGGCAAATACCGCAAGAAGCCCACGCTGGGCCATTGCCTACAAATATCCCCCTGAAGAAAAAACAACCCGGGTTTTGAATATCGGGGTTAATGTCGGCCGAACCGGGGTTATAACACCAGTCGCTTTCTTAGAACCGGTCAGCCTGGGAGGAACGACGGTGCAGAGAGCAAGTTTACACAACGAAGATCTAATTGCTGAAAAAGATATTATGATTGGCGATACGGTGGTAATCCATAAGGCAGGAGAAATAATTCCTGAAGTAGTGCGAGCAGAAAAGGATAAGCGAAGCGGAAAAGAAAAAAAGTTTCAAATGCCCCGTAATTGCCCATCATGTGACTCACAAACAATACGTTTGAGTGGTGAAGCAGCCCTGCGCTGTATCAATCCCTCATGTCCGGCCCAGCTGGTTGAAAAGCTGGTACATTTTGCTTCCAGGAGGGCCATGGATATTGAAGGCCTGGGCCCTGCCATAGCCGGTATGCTTTATTTTAAAGAACTGGTTTCAGATGTCGGCGACCTTTATTTTCTCGGGGTTGAACAATTAACCGGTTTGGATCGCATGGCTGAGAAATCGGCATCTAACTTAATTAGCGCTATCGAGCACAGCAAGAAAAATCCCCTGCGCCGGTTGATTTTTGGACTGGGTATTAGCTTTGTAGGTGAAAAGGCAGCCCGGCTGCTGGCAAAAAAGTTTGGCAGTTTGGATCGGCTGCAAAATGCCGGTAAAGAGGAACTAACAGAAATTGCTGAAATAGGTCCGAAAATAGCTGAAGCGGTAGTAAGTTTTTTCGATACTGCTGAAACCAGGCCGCTTTTAGATAAATTAAGAAGAACCGGGGTTAATCTAAACGAACCTGAAGTAAAAACACTGCAAAAAGGCGAGATTGATCTGAGCGGAAAAGTCTTTGTATTTAGCGGTTCAATGGATAAGTATACCCGTGATCAGGCTGCAGCCCTGGTTGAAGAGCGGGGTGCGCAAGTGAGCAGCTCGGTAAGCAAAAATACAGACTACCTGGTAGCAGGTGCTGAACCGGGCAGTAAGCTGACAAAAGCCAGGGAACTGGGTGTAGAAATTATTGATCAAAACAGGTTTAACGACCTGATCAGTTAATAACGGAGATGAAGCAATTATGACTGATCATAAAATATCTACCCTTGCCAGAGGTGAGGAAAGCAAGCTTTTGCTGCAAACGATTATCGATTCTCTTTCCGATGCCGTTTCCGTGGTTGATGAAAAAGGCATAGGCATCATGGTCAACAGGGCTTACACACGGATTACCGGTATGACCGAAGACCAGGTGCTAAAAAAACCGGCCACTGTAGATATTGCGGAAGGGGAAAGTGTCCATTTAAGAGTTTTGCAAACCGGTAAGCCGATCAAAGGGGTGCGGATGAAAGTGGGACCTTTCCGCCGGGAAGTTATTGTCAGCTGTGCCCCGCTGGTTATTAAGGGTGAGTTAAAAGGAAGCGTTGGGGTTATCCATGATATAACCGAGTTGCGGCGGGTAATGGAAGAGCTGCAACGCACCAGGCGCCTGGTCAGGGATCTCGAAGCACAATATACTTTTGATGATATTATCGGAAACAGCGAACAAATCCGGGAAACCATTGAAAGGGCCCGGCAGGCATCGTCTACCCCGGCCTGTGTACTGCTGCGTGGTGAGTGCGGGACCGGAAAGGAACTTTTTGCCCACGCTATCCACCATGCCAGTGATCGAGCAGGCAAACCTTTTATCCGGGTCAACTGTGCATCATTAACAGATACCCTGCTGGAAAGCGAACTGTTTGGTTACGGAGACGGCGCTTTCACCGGGGCAAAAAAAGGCGGGAGAAAAGGTTACTTTGAAGAAGCAAACGGCGGTACATTATTTCTCGATGAAATCGGGGCAATGGGTAATGAAGCTCAGGCCCGACTGCTGCGGGCAATCCAGGAAGGTGAGATTATCAGGGTAGGAGAGTCACGCACCAGGGAAATTGATGTTCGCCTGGTAACCGCCACCAATGCCAATCTCGAAAATATGGTTGAAAAAGGCCTTTTCCGTAAAGACCTTTACTATCGTCTCAATGTTTTTCCCATTTACCTGCCGCCTTTAAGAGAAATAAAAAGTGATATTCCCCTGCTGGTTAACCATTTTCTAACCAGTCTGGCCCATGAATACGGGCGGCCGATTGTTGAGGTTACCCCGGCAGTGTACCGCCGCCTGAAGGATTATCATTGGCCCGGCAATGTTCGAGAATTAGAAAATGTTATTGCCAGGGCCCTGATTAACCTCGGCCGGGAGCAAAATATAATTGAAGAAAAACACCTGGTTATGCCCTTCGTTGAAACAACCACGGCAAAAGAAGAGGATTCAACACCTTTGCACGGCTCTTTGAAAAAAATGCATCGAAGCTGGGAAAAAGAAGTACTCCTTAAAGCCCTGCAGGAAGCCGGAGGGAACAAGGCTGAAGCGGCCCGCAGACTTGATATTTCCGTCCGTAATCTCTACAATAAGCTTCACCAGCACAAGATCATCTAACCTGGTGCATAAAATTATTTAATATGCACCGGTTTTTCTTCGGTTTCTCTTCTTAAAAAATAGCTGCTTATAATTCTATATTTTCCATTATATTCACAAAAATTTCTGAGTTTATTTTGTTCTGCCCTGGCTGGTATAAAAATTGCAAATATAATGTTACAGAAAGTTAATATTTTTTTTGCTGGGGGGATAAGAATGTCCGGTTACCTGGCCAAGATGGAAGAACAGGGTTTTGAAGAGTTGGTTTTG
>SKXC01000082.1 GCA_007128625.1 Syntrophomonadaceae bacterium
AAGTAGTGCAGTAAGTCCTTGCTGGGCATGGTGCCACCGGTGAAAAAGTGCCGGGCCATCCAATCCCTGCCCGTGCGGTTTTCATAAAGAAAGGGATAGGTATGATGGCTGAAAATGTGGATAAAAAGCTTTCCTCCCGGCTTGATGAAACCAGCGACCTTGTTTAATAAAGCCTGGTAGTTACGCATATGCTCAAACATTTCCACGGTGACCACGCGATCAAATTTTTGCGGCAATTCAAGCTCATTTATATCAGCCTTCATGGCCGAGAGGTTGCTGTAGCCGAACCTTTCTGCTTCACTGTTAATGTATTCAATTTGCGGGGTAGCATTTGATACAGCAGTGATTTCCGCCCCGGGGTATTCGCGGGCCATGTAAAGCGCTGCAGAACCCCAGCCGCAGCCGAGATCTAAAACCTGCTGGCCCCCTGCCACTTCTGCCCGCCGGCAGGTCAGGGCCAGCATGTCCTCTTCCGAGCGGTCCAGGTACTCGCTCGCCTGGCTAATATCGGGCGGATCCGGCCAGTAGCCGCAGCTGTATTTTAGCATTTTACCGAGCACAGCTTGGAAAAACTGCGGCGGCAGCTCGTAGTGCTGATCATTAGCGTAATCAGTGTGCACAGCAATCTTTTCTTGCCTGAGGTTTTCTACAAAGGTACTGATAAAAGCCTGACGATCTTCAATATTATTTATTTGCTGCAATTTCGTTTTGCGCTTGAGGATCAGCCTGACTGCTGTCCTCAGAAGTGAATCCGGCAGGCGGCGGGCTAGCAACTGGTCTAAGTTCATGATCACTCCTCCTGGATAAAAAGTGCAACAAGTGCTTTATAGCGTCTACTATAACATAAAAATGATCACAAAATGAGTACGGCCTTAATTAATGTTGTTTGCCGGAAAAGACTTTCTATTGCTATTGCGCTAATTCTGATTACAAGCAAAAACTAGAGGACCATAAGAGATACCAGCCTGAGTAAATAGCATCGGTTGATGTTAATCTATGATGTCCTCCAAGTAGAAGAAAATTGACATTATGCAACTAATGTGATATAAAAAAATTGTTTAAAGAATCAAATATCGGGGCATTCTAATCTATTTCTTTTTAAACAATTGCCTTTAACTTTTATCCTAAGGTTTTTTGAAGCTAAAAATGCCTGTGTCCTTCTAGCAATAGGAGAATAGAGGCTTTTTGTTCAAAAGCTCAATTATTTTTCTCTACATACTCAGGGCTGATCCAACCTTTATTTTTCTCTACATACTCAGGGCTGATCCAACCTTTAAACAGGTTTATTTGATATTTAGGAAAACAG
The DNA here is from genome assembly GCA_007128625.1 of Syntrophomonadaceae bacterium. Taxonomy (GTDB): domain Bacteria; phylum Bacillota; class Dethiobacteria; order DTU022; family DTU022; genus B1SED10-74M. The sequence goes on from SKXC01000082.1 coordinate 1,307, forward strand.
GGTTTCAAACAACCATGATAAGGAGTAATTGAGAACAAGCACTATGACTATCAATGTAGATCTGAATTGTGATATGGGAGAAAGCTTCGGCAGGTACATTCTGGGGCAGGATGATGAAGTTTTGCAGTATGTGACCTCGGCTAATATAGCCTGCGGTTACCATGCCGGCGATCCGCCGGTAATTGATAAAACCGTGTCCATGGCCGGTCAGCATAAAGTAGGTATCGGCGCTCACCCATCCTATCCCGACCTCCAGGGTTTTGGAAGACGTTACATGGAAGTGGATGAAGAAGATCTAAAAAGTTTTCTGGTTTACCAGATTGGCGCTTTACAAACCATGGCCCGAATACATGGCTATCCCCTGCAGCATGTCAAGCTGCACGGCGCCCTGTATTTGCAGGCAGCCGTTAATGGCAGTCTTGCTCACCTGGCTGCCGAGGTAATTGCCTCAATCGGCAAAGATATCATATTTCTGGCCCAGGCCGGAACAGAAATGATCCGGGCAGGTGAAGAAGCGGGCCTAAAGACAGCCCAGGAGTTTTTTTCTGACCGCAATTATGACGATGAAGGCAAACTGTTGTCCCGTAAACATGCACAAGCCATGGTCGAAAAAAGGGAAGAAGCCGTGGAAAGAGCGATCAGGGTCCTGACCGATAATATTGTAATAACACCCTGGGGCAGCAAGGTTAACCTGGGCAAAGTCGATACCATCTGTATTCACGGTGATACACCGACAACGGTTTCTTTTGCCTATGACCTGAGAAATAAGCTGGAGAAAGAAGGTATAAATGTAAAACCCCTCGCTCAGTTTTTATAACAGGTTCACAGGCTTTAATATCCTACCTTTCGGGACAGCTAATTGACCTGTTGTAAAACTGAAGCTCTACCGGTGCCGCGAAACAGGCAACCGGTAAATGGAGGTGATAACAGGCAGGAATATAAGCACTATAGCCTTATCAGGTTGTTGATCGTAGAAGACAAAGGTAGTTTACAAGCATGAAAAATACTGGAACGGAGGTTCGAAATATGAGTTCACATCAACGTCGCAGTCATTTGATCCCCCGTAGTCCCGGAACTGTTATCCTGATTATCTGGTTTGTGATCTGTTTTGCGGCTATCCAGTGGCCCGGCTGGCTTATTGCTAACAGGGTTGAGCCTTATGTCTTAGGATTACCTTTCATGTTTTTCTGGGCCATTCTCTGGTGGTTACTGTTAATAGCTACTATCATTTATGTCGCAGCCAAAGGGATAGGTGAGTAATATGACTACATTAACAATTGTTACTCTGTCGGTTATTGGTGTTTACCTGATAATCACCCTGGTTCTGGGGGTAATTGGCTGGAGAAGGCTTCAAGTAAACGTGGAAGATTTTTATGTGGTTAGTCGTTCACTGGGTATATTTGTTCTATTTCTTAGTATTTCGGCGACTTACCACAGTGCCTTTGCCGTTCTCACCTCTACGGCAGTGGCGGTTACCCAGGGTGTGGCCTGGTTCGTGGGAGCCATGAGCTGGACCGTCCTGGCAGGAATTTGCTTCTGGATTTTCGGTATGCGTTACTGGCACCTGGGTCGCAAGTTCGGTTA
>SKXC01000034.1 GCA_007128625.1 Syntrophomonadaceae bacterium
AACGTAGTAGCGCCCAGGGTGGCAATGATTACCGTCTGCTCCACAATGTCAAATGAAGCAATAACTGCGATAATAACACCGGTAGCCATTAAACACTGCTTTATATATTGCTCTAAATTATTTTTTACCTTTACATCAATCACACTCATGGTTGTTACGATCACCTCTCAAATCTTATGGCTTATCCGAGAAAACTTATGGTTATTCACGTTTTTTAGCCAAAAATTATCTTTTGAATTATTTACAATATCCCGAGCATTGATCCTGCAAAACTTGTTTCACCCGTTATTTTATTATTGCTCTATATTTAGATATCGACCGGTTAATTCCTGCAGGTTATTTATTGCATTTACCGTTTAATAGTGTTTTAATTAAAACCTGCAATTCATTATTTTGGCTCGCAGGAGCATGAAAAAGAAAAGAGGAAACACTTTGACCATACAAACTCAAAAAAACATACGCAACATCGCCATTATAGCTCATATCGATCACGGAAAAACCACCCTGGTTGACGGCCTTCTGCGCCAATCCGGCATTTTCCGGGAAAATGAAAGCCTGATCGAGCGTGTAATGGACTCTATCGACCTGGAACGGGAACGGGGTATTACCATTCTCTCCAAGAACACGGCCGTAAATTATGGCAGTATCAAGATCAACATCGTTGATACTCCGGGCCATGCCGATTTTGGCGGAGAGGTGGAACGAGTGCTGCGTATGGTAGACGGAGCTCTTTTAATGGTTGATGCTTTTGAGGGACCGATGGCCCAAACCAAGTATGTCCTGCGTAAAGCCCTGGAAGTGGATCTGCGTATCATCGTGGCCATTAATAAGATTGACCGTCCCGATGCTCGTTCTGAAGAGGTTTTAGACGAGGTTTTTGATCTTTTTGTGGAGTTGGAAGCAGCTGACTGGCAGCTGGACTTCCCGGTGATTTATACTTCATCACGCCGGGGAACAGCCACAACAGATCCTGCCAAGCCCGCTGTAAACCTGCAGCCTTTATTTGAAATGATTGTGGCTGAAATTCCACCTCCCGTGACTGATACCGACAGTAAACTGCAGCTCCAGATCAACACCCTGGATTACGACGATTACGTAGGACGTATCGGCATCGGGCGAATCCGTAACGGCATGCTGAAAGCCAGTCAGACTATTGCTCTCTGTAAACGGGACGGCCGGGTTGAAACTATGAAAATTGGCAAGCTGTGGATTTACGATGGTTTAAAGCGGAAGGAAACAGACTGCGCTGAAGCCGGTGACATTGCAGCAGTAGCCGGCCTGGGAAAGGTTAACATCGGAGAAACGATAAGTGACCCGGACCACCCGGTGCCATTACCCTTGCTGGATGTTGACGAACCAACCCTGACCATGAATTTTATGGTCAACGATAGCCCTTTTGCCGGAAAAGAAGGCAAACATATTACCTCTCGCCAACTGCGAAGCCGATTATGGAAAGAAGCTGAAAGCAATGTCAGCCTCAAGGTAGCCGAAACAGATTCTCCAGAAGTTTTTGAAGTCTCCGGACGAGGCGAGCTGCACCTGGGCATCCTTATCGAAACAATGCGGCGGGAAGGTTATGAACTGCAGATTTCCAAACCACAGCCTGTACTGAAGGAAACCGGGGGTGAAATATTCGAACCTTATGAAAGGCTTTACCTGAACATCCCGGAAGAATACTCCGGCCGGGTGATAGAAAACCTTGGAGCCCGGCACGGAGAGATGATCAACCTGCAGCCATCCGGCGAAGGCAATGTAAAAATTGAATTTTTGATTCCAGCCCGTTGTTTAATTGGATTTCGTTCCGAACTGCTAACTGAAACCAGGGGCGAAGGGATCATGCATCATATGTTTAGCCACTACGGACCCTGGAAAGGAAAGATACCCGGACGTAACCGGGGAGTCCTGGTGGCTTTTGAAACCGGTGAAGCAACCGCTTACGGTATTTATAATGCCGAAAACCGTGGAATCCTTTTTATCAACCCCCACGACCAGGTTTACGCCGGCATGATTGTAGGAGAAAATTCCCGAAACAATGACCTGGACATTAACGTGTGTAAGAAGAAGCACCTGACCAATATTCGGGCCGGCGCCGCCGACGAGAACATCCGCCTATCCCCTCCAACACAATTTTCCCTGGAAAAGGCCATGGAATATATTGAAGATGATGAGCTGGTGGAAATAACCCCGGCCACTATCCGCATGCGTAAAGTAATCCTCGATCGGAACAAGCGAGAACAGGCAGCCAGGCAGAATAAATAATTTGGAACCAAAAAAGGGTATACATCCGGGTATGCCAGCTGCGCCGGGGCTGGTAATTACCTGGTTGAAGTAAAACGATGGATCAGTGCCTGCATTTTTTTATAATGCGAGCCTTTCCAGTAGACTTTGCTGCAGCCCGGACAACGGCTGAATTCGCTGCAGCTGTTCCATACTTTTTCGGGAACCTGCTCTTTTACTTCCATTGGTGACACTTTACTGAGCAAGTTGTTGCAATGCATACAGCGGGAAAAAGGTTTGATTAAGTACGATAGATCGAAGCGGGAAAGCACCTCCGAGACCTGTTCACGGGATTCACCGGACCGAACCAGATAACCGTGGGTTACAATAGAACGCTTGAGAAGACCGCGGTCCCTGGTTAAAAGAATACGGTGCTCGTTTGCAGATATATTAGCCAGTTCTTCATCGGTGTAACTGTTCCGGTAGAGAGTATCAAACCCGAGCATTCTTAAGTATGCCGCCAGCCTGCCCAGGTGGGTGTCAAGAACAAAGCGTGGCTCACGCAGAGGCTCCGGCCTGACCTGTAAAAGCGGTGTAATATCAAGGGCCTCGAATACAGGGAATATGCTGATCCGGTCACCATCCGACATCCGGTACGAAAAATC
>SKXC01000169.1 GCA_007128625.1 Syntrophomonadaceae bacterium
TGACCTCCCCTGCGGTTTAAAGATGTCGTTATTATATCAGAGCACCCATTACTGTCAAGATAAGATTACCTTGTATAATATAAAACATTCATGTAATATTTTTGTAAACCTGAGTATTTTGGGAAAATAACTATTGACTTACCATGTCAATTACTGGTATAATGATTGAACCAAGTTGCTCCATTATTTTGAAAAGGAGGAAATACTCTTGAAATCAACCGGAATTGTAAGGAAAGTTGACGAATTGGGCAGAGTAGTCATCCCTATAGAACTAAGACGTACGCTGGGAATTGAAGTAAAGGATGCCTTAGAAATTTATGTAGATTCTGATAGAATTATCCTAAAAAAATATGAACCTGCTTGTCTATTCTGTGGCAATGCCGACAACGTAAAACATTTTGGTAATCGCCTGGTATGCCAGGAATGTGTAGACAAGTTGGCCAAAGAGTAACCTAAAAGCATAGAGCTTTTCAGAGGGGGCGCGGTTAATACGTGCCCCCTTCCGTAATAGTTATGGCAAATATACTTCGTCCAGGGGAAAAGTTTTTATGTGGCCCGAATCCTGAAGCTCCACTACAGCTGTTTTGTTGTCATTTTTAATCTCTCTCAGGAGGCCTTCGCCATCAGCAGTAAAAACTGTCTGCCCGGGTTTAGGCATTTGGTCGCGTGCATCTTCATAAGCACTGACTTCATAACGAAGGCAGCACATTAACCTCCCACAAACCCCAGATATTTTAGTTGGATTTAGTGATAGATTCTGTCCTTTGGCCATTCGAATAGAAACCGGTTCAAATTCTTCCAAAAAAGTACTGCAGCAGAATGGACGCCCACAAGGCCCAATGCCTCCTTTTATTTTTGCTTCATCACGTACTCCAATCTGACGCAATTCTATACGGGTTTTAAATATTGCAGCCAGGTCTTTAACCAGTTCTCTGAAGTCAACCCTTTCTTCCGAGGTGAAATAAAAAATTATCTTGTTACGATCAAATGTATATTCAACACTTACCAGCTTCATATCTAAACCGTGTTCCCTGATCTTTTCCTGGCACCGTGAAAATGCCGTGGATTCTTTTTTTTCGTTTTCTTCAACCTGGTAACAATCCGCTTTCGTGGCTTTACGCAATACATTTTTTAGGGGAAGAACCAGTTCATCCCGTGCAACTTCCTTCTCAGCTACAACAATATCTCCAATTTCTTTACCACGGGCAGTTTCAACCACTACCTGGTCTCCAATTTTTAAATTATGTGAACCGGGGTCGAAATAATATGTTTTCCCGGCACTTTTAAATCTCACCCCAACTATCCTGGGCATTTAGTAAACCTCCTTTGGATCATAATCAGCATCTTCTCCAGTAATAAAAGACGATTTGCATTTGTAGCAGTTAAATCATTTATTGTAGAATTTATAAGCCGAATGACTTCTACCATTCGGGAAACAGGTTCCGGTACTCCCTGTACCAATGGAATTTTGGGATTCATAAGCAGCTCTTCATTACAGCACAAATACTTAACCAAACAATCCCGGTAATAAATACAGAGCAGATTCAGAAAAGGCAGCAAATCATCTCTATCGGCCAGTGAGGAAGCTTTTAATAATAAATGATAAGTGGAATCATAACCGTAAACAAGGCTGGATGCCAATGCATTTGCCTCTTCAAAGCGCTTTGTAAACTCTTCATCCTCGGCCAAGGCTAAAGCATGACCTGGAATTCCTTGACAAATACGTGTTAACAAGAATGCTTTATCTGCACTCATATTTTTTTTATTAACAAGCAGATTTAAAATCTCATCCCTTGTTAGTGGCTGCAGTTTATAATGCTGACATCTTGACAGAATGGTGTCAAAAAGTAAACCGGTATTTTCAGCCATTAAGATAAAATAAAGACCAGCTGGTGGCTCTTCCAGGATCTTCAACAAGGATGAAGACGCCTCAGCGGTCATGGTCTCGGCATGCCTAATCAGACATACTTTTTTATCTCCACGCAGGCTAAAGTATGTTCTTAAAGAACGGACCTGTTCAATCTTGATATTACGTCCGTCCGGTTCAATTAAAAAAAACTCCGGATGATTACCGCTGGAAAATTGTCGGCAGGAAGCACATTCCAAACAAGCTTCGCCGTTTCTGTTATTTAGACAAAGAATAGCCAGTGTCAATGCTTTTCCCCAACTAAACTTCCCAATCCCGGAAGGACCGGTTAACATAATAGCATGGCTTAATTTTCCTTGTGACAACATACCGGTTAATAACTGTCTAAGCTCTTTTTGGCCGGACAATCCTTTAAAACTCATGCTTTGATCCCATCTTAGTGCGGTTATCAATAAACTTGCTCAGGGTTTGCCAAATATTTGAGCATATTATTTCAGCTTGAACCGCCGCATCAAACACCATTACCCGCTCCGGTTCTCTTCTGGCTATTGCCAAATAACCCTGATGAACCCTCTGATGATAATAAAAATCCTTCTTTTCCATTCGATCAGCAGCAGAACCACGCCTGAGGGCAGCCTCTTCCACTGAAAGATCCAGCAAAAAAGTAAGATCAGGCAGCCGCCCACCGGTTGCCTTCCAATTAAGGGCATTGATCCATTGCAGTTCAATTCCACTGCCGTATCCCTGGTAGGCAATAGTTGAGTCAGTAAATCGATCACATAAAACAATTTTACCACTAATAAGAGCCGGTGTTATAACCTGCCTGCTTAGTTCAGATCGAGCCGCCATATAAAGCAGCAGTTCAGCTTCTGCTGTCAGAGAATAACCGGTTTGTAAAAGAATCTGCCGGATGCTTTCGCCTGCTGCAGTACCTCCGGGCTCCCGAATTGAAATAAAGGGGATTTTATTCTTTTTCAGTTTATCTTGAAGCAGAGTGGCTTGTGTCGATTTTCCACAACCGTCAATGCCTTCCAAAGAAATAAGTAATCCTTGCGTATTAAACACCTCGTTTATTTAGTAAGGAAATCGGGGGCCCAACAAAAAAGGAATGTTTACAGCATAATAGACCACTGACCTTGCTTATCGAATATTGGAAACCCTGCCCTTAATCATCTTTACATGTTAGACAAGTAAAAAACCGCAGACAATGCCAGCCTGCGGTACCCGGACGGTATTAATGAGCTGGACTAAAAACTATAGTTTGGCGCCTCTTTGGTTATCTGGACACCATGAGGATGGCTTTCTTTAAGAGCTGCACCGGTAATACGGATAAAATGTGTTTTCTGCTGTAACTCCTCGATATTGGCAACACCACAATAGCCCATGCCAGCCCGCAGGCCTCCGGACATCTGGAAGGCCATATCTCCGACAGTTCCCCGGAAAGGAACCCTCCCTTCAATACCTTCGGGAACAAGTTTCTGTTCATATTCCTGAAAATAACGGTCACGGGCTCCTTCTTTCATCGCTCCAAGCGATCCCATCCCCCGGTATACTTTATAACTGCGACCCTGGAATATTTCAAAATCACCCGGACTCTCTTCTGTGCCTGCTAAAAGTGAACCGATCATCACTGCCGAAGCCCCGGCAGCAATAGCCTTGGTTATGTCTCCGGAAAACTTGATTCCACCATCGGCAATAATCGGTATCTTATATTCCCTGCCTATACGTGATGCTTCATAGATAGCAGTAATTTGTGGAACCCCGATGCCGGCAATGACCCGGGTCGTACAAATTGATCCCGGACCGACTCCAACCTTTACAGAATCCGAACCGGCTTTTATGAGATCACGGGCTCCTTCTGCTGTGGCAACATTGCCGCCCATGACATCAATATCCGGATATAACCGCTTGATTTCTTGTACAGTATCTATAACCGGCTGGGAATGCCCATGGGCTGAATCTACAACGATTAAATCTACACCGGCATCAACAAGTGCTTCAGCCCGATTAAGCGCATCCCGTCCAGTTCCGACTGCCGCAGCAGCAAGCAGACGACCATTAACATCCTTGGATGCTCTGGGATACTGAATAGTTTTTTCGATATCTTTAATAGTAATAAGACCTTTAAGATTAAATTGATCGTCGACAATTGGCAGCTTTTCAATTTTATGGTGCCTTAATATTTCCTGCGCTTCTTTAAGGGTCGTTCCTTCTGGTGCTGTAACCAGTTTCTCACTGGTCATTACTTCGCCAATCCGACGATTATAGTCTTCTTCAAAGCGCAGGTCACGGTTCGTGATAATACCTACCAGCTTATCACCGACAGTAACCGGCACACCCGAAATACGATAACGTTCCATTAAAGAGGCAGCATCATTAAGAAAGTTATCCGGTGAAAGCTGAAATGGATTAGTAATAACCCCGTGTTCTGAGCGTTTAACTTTGTCTACTTCACCTGCCTGTTCTTCCTGGGTCATATTACGGTGAATAACACCAATACCGCCTTCCCTGGCAATGCCGATAGCCATTCTGGCTTCGGTAACAGTATCCATCCCGGCAGAAAGCAACGGGAGTTTCAGGGTAATATTCCTGGTAAGACGGGTGGAAATGTCAACATCGCGAGGCAAAACTTTCGATTTAGACGGAACAAGGAGAACATCATCAAATGTAAGCCCTTCCCATGCAAATCGGTCAGCAGGCAAATTAGTCTCCTCCCACTTATTATTCAGGCAATTTATTGAGATGATCATAACAAACCCCCCCGTTAGTGTCAACAGCACAAACCGTTGAAAACTTCAAGGCAATACTATAATGATACTGTTGATTCTTGATAGTAAGCAGGATAATTGCTAAATCAGCACGAATCATTTAAAGACCCTCATAAGAAGGATGATCCAAAATGCCCTACTTAAAAGTAAACGATAAAAACTATTATTATGCTGGGAATATTGATCAGAAGGGAATGCCGGTAATATTTTGTCATGGGTCCGGTGGGGGACATCACCACTGGCTCTACCAGTTCAAAAACCTGCCACATACAATAAACACCTTCGCCGTAGATCTTCCCGGGCATGGTCGCTCGCAAGGAAAACCTGAGGACGCTGTCGGTTCCTACCGTGACTGGCTTCAGCGTTTCATTAATGTTCTTGGAATTGGTCCATTTATTTTGGCCGGACATTCGCTGGGCGGAGCAATTGCCCTTGCTTATGCTCTTAAATATCCCGATCAATTGAAAGGCCTTATTCTAATTGGAACCGGCGCCAGGCTGCGAGTGCTTCCTTCTTTTCTGGAAGAATTAAATAAGGGAAACACTCCAAAAGAACTAATAAATTATGTTTACACTCCCGATACTTCTGAAGATTTAGTAAAGCGAGCACGCCGGGAAATAGAAGACACCGACCCTTCAGTCTATCTGGCTGATTTTGAAGCATGCGATAAGTTTGATGTTATAGAACACCTGCATCATATTAATAAACCAACCTTAATAATCTGCGGCAGTGAAGACAGCCTTACACCGGTTAAGTACAGCCGCTTTCTTAAGGAAAATTTGCCGCAAAGCAAGCTGGAGGTTATTCAAGGAGCAGGACACATGGTTATGTTAGAAAAACCGGATGCAGTTAACAGGGCCATCAGCCGCTTTATCGAGGAGGACTTGTTATGAGTAAAAAGAGAAGTTATCTTAATCTGGATGTAACAATGGAAGAAGCAGTAAAAAATTTTTCCGCCCTGGATCCGGCCTTGATTGCCGAAAAAGCTGGGGCCGTTTTTAACAGCGAAGATCATACCATTACCTTAAATTTCATTAATCAATTATACCGGGTTGAACACCCCTCGGGAAAGGTCGCATCTGAAGATGGCACTCCTGCTTCACAGTACCTGGCAATTATTATCCTGCATTATTTAATCGCGGCTGACGGCACTCCACTGACCGGACAGTGGATAGCCTTCCGGCACCTGCCGGGGGGAGACATTTATATCGATCCCTTTAAAAATAGGGCTATTAACCCTTTTTTGTCTGCTTTTAGAGATAAACCGGAGCTTTTCCGAAAAGCAGCTAAAGCTCTTGGAGGCTATGAGCTTTCCATGAGCGGTATCAGCATGGTGGTTCCGGTTCTGCCCAGAGTACCGATCTGTTTTGTCCTCTGGCCTGGGGATGATGAAATACCTTCTTCGGCTAATATACTATTTGACAAAAAAGCGTCATCTTATTTGCCCACTGAAGATTACGCCCATCTACCGGCCATAGTTAACGGTATGATGAAAAAACACATGAATTAATCTTTACATTTCCCGGCGGCCGTCGAGAGCCCGGCTCAGGGTTAGTTCATCAGCATATTCAAGGTCTCCACCGACAGGCAGACCGAAAGCAATTCGGGTTACCCGCACAGAAAGTGGAGTTATAAGCCGGGCCAGGTATCCGGCGGTAGCATCTCCCTCAACATTGGGATTGGTAGCAATAATAACTTCTTCAACCTTTTTTTCTTCAATATGCGCCACAAGCTGATCTAGTTTTAGATCCTCGGGACCAATCCCGTCCAGGGGAGATAAAGCCCCATGTAAAACATGATAAAGACCCCGGTACTGTCCGGTTCGTTCAAGCACCAAAACATCACGGGGCTCTTGAACAATGCACAGCATGCTTTGATCCCGTTTTGGATCAAGGCAGTATGAACATTTTTCTGTCTCAGCAAGGCTGCCACAGGTCGTACAAAAAGTTAGCTTATCTTTAGCTTCTACCATAGCTCTGGCAATTGCAACCACTTCATCACGTGAACAGCCAATCAAAAAGAAAGCCAGTCTCTGAGCAGTTTTAGGGCCAACTCCTGGGAGACGACATAGAACATCAACTAACCTTTTCAGCGCACCTGGATATTCCATCTGCCTTTACAGACAACCTCCTTTAAAAACTAAAACATGCCCGGGGGTAAATTCATACCACCGGTTATTTTCTGCATTTCTGCGGCAATCATTTCATCAACTCGTTGAAAAGCTTCATTAACAGCGGCGATTATCATATCTTCTAGCATTTCCCGGTTATCTTCAGTCATTACCTCGGGATCTATCTGCAAAGAAACCAGGTTCTTTTGACCATCAGCCACTACACGTACAGCCCCGCCACCACTAGAACTTTCCACTGTTTTCGATGCAAGCTCTTCCTGCATCCGACTCATTTCCGCCTGAGCCTTTTGCAGCTGCTTCATCATTTTTGACATTCCTCCATTAGGCATGAACAGACCTCCTTGTCAATTTAATCTGGCTCAACAATTTTACCTCCAAATAACTTCAATGCTTCTTCCGCACTCGGTGATTTTTTCTTTTTTTCCTCACCTTCATCTTTTTGGTTTAAATTCGATTCTTTGTCGACAACCTCAGAAGATGAGGAAGAGTCATAAGCTGAATTATTAGCTTCACTTTCAATTTCAGCCTTTATATCAACCGGAATACCGCAAAAAGCAGATATAACTTCTTCAGTCAGTTTACGGTGACTGTTTTCCATAATTCTCAGCTGGTGAATGGAATATTCAGGTTCATAAGTTAAACAAACCAAACTGCCCCGGAAATCTTTTAACCTTGCTGGTTCCAACCAGGCAGCCGTGCTTTTTTGCTTTTTTTTCAGTTCCTGGATAACCTGAAGCCAGTCTTCTTTTAGTTTTAAAAAACGATCGCTTTCTACTGCCGGTTCTAAAGGCGTAGTATTTTCTTTTTGTCCGGACATCTTTGCTCCGGAAGCTTCCTCAAGGATCTCATATTCTTTCCTGCTAGTTTCCTTGCCAGTCGGGGGCGATGCTTCTTCTACTTCTTTAATATGTAACTCTGGCTCACCTCCGCCAGTATCTTTTGGCTGTGTCTCTCTAAGCAATGCAGGCTCCAGACGGCCATGCAGCAGCCTGAGCAGGCGGATAAAGGCTACCTCCATTATAAACTGCGGGAAATGAGCATTGCGCAGTTCATTACTTACTTCATGCAGTAATTCAACAGCTTCCAACAACAGGTGCCTCGGTATTTTATCACGGAAATAATCAACTTGCTTTTCAAACCCATGGCTGCTTTGTCGAACAGATTCATCCTTATTTTCAGCGGTTAGCAATAATCTGCTAAAAATAAAGGTAAGATCGCGTAATAATAACTGCAGATCACGGCCGCTGTATACCAGCTGCTCAATAATTTCCAGTCCTTTATCCGGATCATTTTCCACGGCTGCCTTAATCAGGCCTTCCAAAGCTTCCGTTCCGGTTGCTCCGGTTACTGCCCTTACCTGCTCTGAAGATATCTGATCCTCACTATAAGAAGAACACTGCTCGAGAATGCCCAGTGCATCACGCAGGGACCCATCAGCAAGCCTGGCCATCAATCGAATTGCGTCTAGGTCTGACCGTCGGTTTTCCTGTTCTAGAATATATTCTATCCGCTGACAGATCTGATCAACAGTGAGCAGGCGAAAATTAAAACGCTGACAGCGAGATACAATAGTAGAAGGAAGGCGGGATGGATCTGTTGTGGCCAAAATAAAAATAACATTCTGCGGAGGTTCTTCCAGGGTCTTCAGAAAAGCATTACAGGCCTCAGCAGTTAGCATGTGTGCCTCATCAATAATATAAACCTTGTACCTGGTTTCACTGCTAGCATAACGTGTCCTTTCTCTTAGCTCCCTAATTTCATCAATGCCCCGGTTCGAGGCGGCATCCATTTCAATCACATCCATTGAAATACCGGCAGCAATATTGTTGCAGGCAGAGCAACTACCACACGGTTCTGAAGAAGGATAATTATCACAGTTCACTGATCTTGCTAATATTTTGGCAACAGTGGTTTTGCCGGTACCGCGGGGACCGCAAAACAGGTAAGCATGGGCGATGCGGCCGCTTTTAACAGCATTACTCAAGGTCCGGGTAATATGCTCCTGTCCTGTCATCTCTGTAAAAGTAAGGGGACGATGGCGCCTGTAAAGACTCAGATAAGCCACGATTTCAAATACTCCTTAAAATCATTTTAACGTACATATATTTTATAGGAGATCGACTACCTAATTAATTTTCTCTTCTTTAAAATAGTATATCACCGGTATCATCTGTAGATATAACGTACACACTGATCGCCGCTTCAGACAGCGGATTTATAAGTGAAGATAAAATGCCTGTTAAGTGAAAATCAAGCGGCCCTTTGCTCTTGAAAGCACGAAAATCTTTTTCTGCCTGGCAGTCGTCAGGAATTAGTTCTTCCCGGCAAACAATCGAAGTCTAATCTTCTGTAACAGTGACCAAATTTCCAGCCTGCATAGTACCAGTTTGTCAGGCATCAAAGATATTGCCAAATAATCTTTTTGCTCCATAATAATGACTGACCGTGCACCTGCAGTTGACAGCCAGCTCCAGGCGCTTTTCGGGCAGTTAGCTCCGGTCCGGCGCTCCCGTGGCACCCGCAAATTCTCACTTACCGCTGCTTCCTTCCGGACCTGACGGGGTTTATGAGTTTGCGCCGCACGGGACCAGGCCTTCGACACTACTTACCCGGAGCCGACCCCAAAGCTGAACGGCCGCGAGCAGGAATTCAACCCCGCTATAGCGGATTGCGGGTTCAGGGCACCGCTACCTCCCCGTCTAGCACGGTCAAACTATAAAAATGGCGGAGAGAGAGGGATTCGAACCCTCGAGACGAGGTTTTGCCCCGTCTACTCGCTTTCCAGGCGAGCGCCTTCGACCAACTCAGCCATCTCTCCACATTGGATAATAATTGTTTTGCTTGCATAATTATATAATGAACAGAACCCGGTTTCAACCGCGCACTTTTAAATGGCGGAGAGAGTGGGATTCGAACCCACGGTGCCTTGCGGCACACACGATTTCGAGTCGTGCGCCTTCAACCGGACTCGGCCATCTCTCCGTGTTCATCTTATATATTACAACAGGGTGAAGATATTTGTAAAGATAACGATTGCCGTTGTTTTATTCCAAATAATTCATTTTAATCGCGCCGCAGCATAAAAAACTGCCGGAGTAATGTGGAGCAATTATCTGCCATAACTCCACCGGTTACTTCTATTTGATGGTTAAGCCGGCGATCACGGACAATGTCATAAAGGCTTCCGGCTGCCCCGGCTTTGGAATCACTGGCTCCAAAAATAAGGCGGTCAACACGAGCTAGAACCATAGCCCCGGCACACATCGGACAGGGTTCAAGGGTAACATACAGGGTACAACCACTCAGTCTCCATCCACCTAATAAACTACCGGCCAACCTTAAGAGTAACAGCTCAGCATGAGCAGTAGCATCATTAAGCTCTTCACGTCGATTGCGTTCAACAGCTAAAATTTCTCCGTCTTTCACTAAAACAGCCCCGACTGGAACTTCACCGGCCCGGCCCGCTTCTTCAGCCTGCCTGAGAGCTTCGATCATAAAAACTTTGTCTTCTGGCATCTGTATAACCCCTCTATAATTATAACATGCCCGGCCATTCAAAAAGTAATGCCCCTAATGAGGGGCATTGTATTTTATCAATAATTATATTTAATAACCCGTTTATCTTTCAAAACGCAGATCTCTAAACACTTCTCCGACTTCTGTTTCGGAATAACTTTCCAGTTCAATAACAATACCATCCCAGGTATCGGTCATTACTAATAAATCAGGTTCCTTATAAGCAAGTTCGGCATTTCTTTCCCATTCTTCTGTTCCCCGGTGGTAAAGCTCCAGGTAACTGATATTCTCTTCTTCAACTAAACGGTATTCTGTCCTAAACCAATAACCCTCTGCAGGCACAGCAATTCTAACCATTTTGTTTGGCATGAATTCAAAATATATTTCCTCGTCTCCTGTAGTACCTTTCCAGGAGCCCAGGATGTCATCGTTTTCAACCCCCTCGGCAACTTTAACACCGGTGTCGCCAAGTAAAAACCAGTAACCTAAACCTGCTCCAAGAAAAAGCAATAAAACTGCGCCGACAACCAGGGCAA
>SKXC01000131.1 GCA_007128625.1 Syntrophomonadaceae bacterium
ACACAATCAACAGGCATGTTATTCCGATCAAAATCATCATTACCACTGCTCCTGCATTAGCATAACCCATCTCGAACGTTCTCAGGGCAACATTATAAACCCAGAGACTGAGCAGCTCGGTGTCAAATGCCGGCCCACCCCTGGTCATGGTATAAACTATATCAAACATCCTGTAATCAATGGTAATACGGAAAATCAGGGTAAATATAATCGTCCCTTTAAGTAGTGGAATAATTATGTACCATACCCGCTTCCAGTAGCCGGCTCCATCGATCATCGCTGCCTCTATAGTTTCATCAGGCAGACCTGAAAGGGCGGCTTCCATAATCAACATCACAAAAGGGGTCATAAACCAGACATTAACAGTTATCGCTGCAATTAAAGCCCAGGGAGAAGAAGAAACCCAGTACGGTCCACTGACACCAATCAGACTTAACAACCAGTTAACAATGCCAACATCCGGTTCGAAAAAGAATACCCTCCAGATAAGCGCAGATACCACAGGGGCCATGACCATGGGTATCGTTAACAATGCCAGGGCAGTATTTTTACCTTTGAATGATTTTTGAAATAGAAGGGCCATAAGAAACCCTAAAACCATGGTGCCGGATACAGAGACAAAGGTGAAAAGGAAGGTTTTTCCTATTGAACTTATAAACCGACTGTCTGAAAACAACTTTAGATAGTTTTGAAAACCAACGAATACCCATTGATCCGGTCTATGTAAGTTATAATCCCAGAAACCAGACCAGATAGCATATATCGTCGGATAAATGGCTATAATAAAAAGAACGATAAGCGAGGGAACAATGTATATAAGTGCTTTTTGCCATTCAATTTTTTTCTTATTTGCCATTTTCTATTAGTTCACCTTCTGTTTTATATCAGAAGCGGGAAAAGGATCTTTCCCGCTTCTAACTATTATACTAACAACTTCAGATGCAAGCAACAATTCGTCAATTATTTCCAAGCATCGATTATAGCCTGCATTTCTTCTGCTGCCCGGTCCAGGGCTTCAGCGGGTGTCTCTCGGTCCATTGATACATTGTGCCATGCCCCCGACATGACTTCAAAGAGACTGTGGGATACACCAATGGTCGGTCTCTGCTTAGCAATGTGCTCCAGGGAATAGTTGGCTACCGGGAAGAAATCTTCGGCCCACGGGAACTCTTCATATACCTCCGGTGCTTCATAAATAGCTCGTAATGTAGCACTTCCACCACTCAGGTACCATTCCAGTGCACGTTCCTCGTCTCCAAACATCCAGTTAAGATAAGTAAAGGCCGCTTCCGGATTTGCAGAGTGCGCGGTAATGGCCAGGGAGCCACCGCCCAGTACTGCTTTACCTGTATCAAGCCCGCTATCCGGGTGCCACGGTACGGTGGCGTAACCGACATTACCGGCTAAATCACCACTTATTTCGGGATCATTTGCTTCAACTCCTAAATGAAACCATCCGGCTGTCATGGCCAGATTACCCTCATAGAAATAGGGCATATGGTCGCCGTAATCCCAGCCTAATACTCCGGGAGGCTGATAATCCTGCAATTCACGTGCATATTCCATGGCAGCAAGACCCTGGGGACTGTTAACTGTAACCTGGAAATTTTCATCATAATACTCCTCACCAAAAGTCCAGATCCATGGCAGAATGTAAAGATTGCCATATGCAACACCAGTCTGCGGATAACCAAAGCCATACATGTCATCACGGGTAAAGAACTCGGCCAGATCTAAAAACTGCTCGGTGGTAAGAGGGTTATCCAGGGTGGGTATGGGCAGGTCATATCCATATTGATCTGCAAAATCGGCCTGGTTTTCAGGATCTTCAAACAAATCTTTTCTATAAAGCAGAACTGTTGTATCAGCTAAATATGGAAATCCCCATATTTCTTCTCCAACACCGTAGCGGCTGATCTCGATTGCTGCAGGCAAAAAATCTTCCTCGCGGAAATCAAGTGTTTCCATATATCCGCTAATATCCATGATATAATCATTTTCCACCAGCTCTCCCAGGTAGCCGGGAGACAGATAGATGATATCAAAATAGCCGGACCCTGCCGCAAATTCCAGCATCATTTTGTCACGCAAAGCATCAAATGCATGTTGTTCAATGGTCACTTTGATTCCTGTCTCTTCTTCAAACTCATCCAGGAAAGGTTTAAGCTCATCAGAAAGTGTTCTCGCCAGAGCTCCGACAACAATCTCCGCACCTTCATACGGTTTATCTACATCTGGATCATCGACCGGGTCATCTATTGGTTCATCTACCACCGGTTCTTCACAACCAGACAGCATAAAGGTTGCTATCAGTAATATACTGATCATCAAAATCATCGTACAGATTAACCATTTTTTCTTCACTTCTTCTCACTCCTCTTGAATAATTCTTTTTGTTTCTTTTTAAAAAATCTGTTTTGAGCTTTATTTGGCATGCAAGCACGGGGGTAAACTTGCAGCCAAAAACCACAGTAATTGTTCAATAATCCCCTCCTTTATTTTTTTGTTTATTAATCTTTTAGGTATCAAAACTAGTAATGGCATCAAATATAAGGATGCTCTTTTGCTCGGTCATATCCTCAAGTGTGTCATGAATACTTTCCCTTCCGTGTCCGCTAAATTTAACGCCTCCAAAAGCCAAATTTTCCAGCCTGACAGCAGAGGACCAGTTTATAATTACTCCTCCTGCCTCCAGGCGGTAAGCAGTATCAAAAGCTTTGGAAATATCATTTGTGAATATTGCCGCCTGCAAGCCATAGGAACTATTATTAGCCATATCAACCGCTTCATCTAAATCCTTAAAAGCGACCAGGGGGGCAACAGGCCCAAAGGTTTCTTCTCTGAACAGCTCAACTTCGGGAGGAACATCGGTTAAAACCGTAGGTTCGATAAAACAACCTTTGCGGTGACCTCCGGCTCTAATCTTAGCTCCTGCTTCTACTGCGCCGTTTATCAGCGCTTCCACCTGCTTAGAAGCACTTTCATTGATAAGCGGACCAACATCTGTATCCTCTTCTGACTGGTCGCCAACCTTTAAAGCCTTTGCTTTGCCGGAAAGTATTTCAGCAAATTTATCATAAACTTTGGCGTCCACAAATATGCGTTTGACAGCACAGCAAATCTGGCCATTCCCCCTGGCAAGACGCCCAAGAATAATCGCATCGGCGGCCTTCTCCAGGTCAGCATCGGCACAAATAATTGTAGGATCATTACCTCCCAATTCCAGGTGAACTTTCTTTAGACTTTGAGCGGCCAGCTGTGAAATTTTAATACCGACCTCTGTGCTGCCGGTCACTGTTATCAGCTGAATACCTTCACTTTTTGCCAGAAAATCTCCAATCAATTCTCCTGGCCCGGTAATGACCTGGTGTGCAGCCCTGGGTAATCCCGCTTCTTCCAGCAGGGAAGCGATCTTAAGCATAGTCAGCGGACAGTCACTGGGAGGTTTCACTATCACTGCATTACCTGCTGCCAGTGCGGCACCGGCCTTGTGCGCACAGAGCTCTACCGGATAATTGAAGGGAACTATTGCCGCTACCACTCCCAGAGGCTGGCGAATAGTCATGGCAAAATTCTTTTCCTGCCCCGGGACCGCATTGGTCGGAATGACCCGGCCCATTATGCGTTTTGCCTCTTCGCCAAATCCCCGGTAAATACGTATCGCAGCAGCAACCTCTTCCCTGGTTTGCTGAATTGGTTTGCCATTTTCCTTTGACAGCAATTCACTTAATTCTTCTTTGCCTAATTCCATGGCCCTTGCTAATCGGAATAGTATTTCTGAACGCTCATGAGCCGGTAAGCGCCCCATTTCCTTTTTGCCTCTTTGAGCAGCTTTAAGGGTTGTTTTTGCATCATCCAGAGTTGCCTCCGGAACTTTATCGATTATTTCACCGTTGCCAGGATTATATATTTCCAGCCACTTGCCATTAGAAGCTTCAACCCACTGACTATCAATTAACATCTTCATAATACTTATCCCTCCCTAGTTGCTATGATTTAATATTTTTGTTCCACTGCCGTTCTAAACTGTAAACTATTTAAATAAAAGTCCTTGTCCGGCAATCGACAAATATTAATAATTACTACCTGGAATTGACAAAGCCTCACTCTATATATCCCAGCTCCTTTGAAATTACATCTGCTTTCTTGATCAGAATATCTTTAAATATGATCAGTTCTGACAGGTTCATTCTTGTTTTTATTGCAGATATACTTACGGCATAACCGACTCTTCTACTGTAATCTCTTATCGGCGCAGCGATACAGCAAATGAATTCCTCGTGCTCTGAATCATCTATGGCAAATCCATTATTTCTGACCTCTTCCAGGGCTTTCAGTAAATTTTCTTTGCTGGTAATTGTGTTCTTTGTAAATTGGATGTAATCGAGATCTTTTGTTATTTCATCGATAACATTATCTCTTTGAAAGGCCAGAATTACTTTTCCGGCTGCGGTACAATGAATAGGAGCAACATTGCCAATTCTTGAATACATCCTGATCGGCTTTACACTTTCGATTTTATCTATATAGAAAACTTTCTTCCCATCAAATGTGGTCAAATGTATAGTTTCATTGGTGTTTTTTTCAAGTTCAAAAAGATGTGGTTGGGCGATGTTTCTGATGTCGATCGAATCAATTATTTTGGAGGATATGTTTAAAAATTTTAATCCAAGGCTGTACTTTTTATTGTCTGGATTCATTTTTACATAATTATATTCCAGCAGTGTTTTAAGAAACCTGTGCGTGGTGCTCTTATCAAGGCCTAGTTGATCAGAGATATCTTTCAGCCTTAACTCACTGCTGTTTTCCAGGAGATCTATGATTTTGAAAAACCTTACTAATGTTTCTACCATAATAAAGTTTCATTTAATGAAATTAGATTTTATTGCGTAAAACTAAAATACCAGACTGAATCATTTTTGTCAAGTATTTTAATAGGTGGATTATTAGAAAATCTTCAAGTGAAAGATAGGCAGCAAGTGATGAGAACTGGAAAATTGAACATAAAAGACAGATAATAGGGAGTAAAAACAGGTCATTACCATGGAAATATCAAAGGGGACAAATCCTTTGTATGTTAAAGATCTGTCCCCGCTATTGGAAACCAGGCCGGCGAATCTGGACGCTCTAAAACGTCGCCCCCATATTGCCGGGCTAGCCTTTAATGCCGGCCCGTCTTTGTGATAATCCTGCAGGTATTTAGTTCACCAGTATGGCACACCCGTTACCTGCATGGCATTTAGATCATAAGGTTTTCCTCTGTTGACTGATCAAACAAATGAATATTCTCCGGTGGAATAACGAAGCTGACTTCATCCTTTCCGCCTGATTCAAAAACGGGAAAATTTTTGCTAAAAACTTGTACGCGAATAACAATTTCTGTACCGTCTATTGTTGCATGAATAAAAGCTTCGCTTCCCATTAATTCGGACACTTCCACTTTGCCCACCAGGCTGTCCAGCGAACCTTTTTCCACTACATTTATATGCTCGGGACGTATACCGAGGATCACCGGGCGGGGGCTTAGCTTTTTCTGGTGAAAAAGCTGCTGTACCTGATCAGTCAGAAGGATATCCTGATCATATACATTTAGCATATATTTATCCTGGGTCAGATTAAGTTCTGCCGGTAAAAAGTTCATCTGCGGCACACCGATAAAACTTGCTACAAACTGATTTGTCGGTTTATTAAATACTTCCTCGGAAGTACCGATCTGTTGAATATACCCATCATTCATTATGACAATACGGTCGCCAAGGGTCATGGCTTCGGTCTGATCGTGGGTTACATAAATAAAAGTCGTGTTAATTCGTTGACGCAGCTTGATAATCTCTGCCCGCATCTGGTTCCGCAACTTGGCATCAAGATTGGAAAGGGGCTCGTCCATCAGAAAAACCTTGGGGTCACGAACAATTGCACGTCCGATGGCCACCCGCTGCTTTTCTCCTCCGGAAAGTTCTTTAGGTTTGCGATTTAACAAACGAGTTATATTCAGTATCTCTGCTGCTTGCTTGACTTTCTGATCGATTACATCTTTTTTTTCTTTCCTGAGTTTAAGGGCAAATGCCATGTTGTCGTAAGCCGTCATATGGGGGTACAGGGCATAATTCTGAAAAACCATCGCTACATCTCTATCCTTGGGTTGAGTTTCGTTGACGAACTTGTCATCAATGTACAGTTCGCCTTCTGTGACATCCTCAAGCCCTGCCACCATTCTTAAGGTAGTCGATTTTCCACAGCCGGATGGTCCTACCAGCACAATGAATTCCTTGTCCTCAATTTCAAGATTAAAATCGTTTACTGCCTTTACTGTTTTGTTGAATACCTTGCTTACATTCCTGAGTGATACTGTTGCCATATCTCCGACTCTGCCGCGCACAGCATCCGCTAACTGCGCAGCTCACCGACGCCCGCATATGTGACGAAGGTATTACAACAGGTCTCCACACTGCTGCACCGCGAGCCGATACGGGTTAATTGTTGCCTCCTTTTTTACGTCTGCCAAACGAATAATGTAGAGTCGTCTGGCACCGTATTCATTGGTTTAACCCAAATAAAATGCATTTCAATAAAATGCATTGCCTAGCCAGGTCATTACTACCACACTGGAACCGCGCAGATCCTCTGTTACTGTAAGTCCCTATTACTAAAACACATATTAAAAATAAGAGTAAACAAGGTAAAAAAATTACGCATATCTTCCGAACACTATTACACCGGAACAGATAATGCTTGTCATCCTGCCAGAAAGATTATTATGATCATGACCTAAAAATTATACTTTTCTACCGGGATAATAATATCATTATTTTCTGCTGGGAATCAAGTTTGCCCGCTGCAAGAGCCGGCATACATTGATCCATACTCAGCATTTATCTTTAGCCGTTCTCTTTAGCCTTCTATAGGTACTGCCTGATCTAGGACCTCATCGGGAACAGTAATGGTATCAAAAGTGCCAAATTCAAGGTACTTGATGGTGGTATCCTGTTCTATGTAGATTTTTTCTTCCATCATTTCCATGGTCATGGTAAAAGCAATCCTGTTTTCTGCGGGTAAAAAAGTATTACTGTTAATCCTAACGCTGTAATACAAATCCGAAAAGTCAACCTCCCCGAAAAATTCGTCCATATCGGGGTCATTAAAAAACATATAAGCCATTTCTTCCCTGATTTGTTCCTTCATTAATTCAACTAATTCCCCGGTCTCATCCTCATAAGTTAGCAGGTAATAGTCGCCCTCTTTTTGCATGACGAAATTATCTAGATCTGCCTCTTTCAACATATCAAAATATTCAAAAGGGTCCTCGAACGCTTGCGCTAATTCCCTATCCTCCGTAATATCTTCCTTGACCCAACCCAGACCGGGGATTGACATGTAAAGAATATCATCGACCAGGTAGATTGTCATATCCATCTGCATCTCATCCATTTCTATTTGCATATCAATTTCGGCTGCCATAGGATCTTCAATACTTTTGCCGGCAGCAAAAGTCCTCATTGCTATGCTGTCAAAACCCGGCATATTTATTTCCTGGTCTGTTTCTATTTCAAAAACGCTGGAATTAGCCTCTTTATAAGCTTCAATAGACTTGTCCAAGACTTCCTGAACGCTTATCCCGTGATCTTCCTCGCACCCTGGAGTAAAGACGGTAAAAACTATCACCAGCAACGATATAACTATCAGCCTGCTTTTCATCAATAATCCCCTGTTTATTTTTTTAAATGTTTCTTGCCAGGAGCCCTTTAGGTTAAAGCTATGCTTATCTGATAATATTGTCTCCTGTAATCTGGGCCTCGGCAAAAAGTTCCGAAGCTCCGCCGGTGTGCCAGAAGAGAACCCGGCTGTTTTCTTTAATTTTACCCCCCTGCAGGTGGCCCAGCAGGGCTGCAAAGGCCTTGGCCGTATAGACCGGCCCGACCAGGATCCCTTCTTCCAGTGCCAGCTCTTTTAAGGCAGAGCTCGATTCTACAGAGGGCATTTCATAACCCGGCCCGGTGAAGCTTTCTTCGATGGTAAACGAGCCTGCATCCAGGGAAGATTTTCTGCCCAGCAAACTGAGGGCTGCTCCGGCCAGGGCAGCAGCCTGTTCTTTAAAACCGGGCTTGACCAAACCCACATCCACAGGTACCAGTTCAAAGTCTTCCTGGAGCAGTTCTTTACCGGCCAGAAGTCCGGCCAGGGTCCCCCCCGTTCCGGTGGCCTGGTAAACATGATCGAAACCGCTCAAGCCGGGCTCCTGCCTGATCTGTTCGCACAGCTCCATTAGTGCCTGCACGTACCCCAGCGAACCGGTATCATTGGCGCCGCCAGGTGGAATTTCATAACAGCTGGATCCTTCTTTTTCTAATTCCTTTATCCGGGCGGCAGCAGCGCTGCGGGCTTTTTCCATGGCTTCGCTGGCATCACCCGAGGGGCAGGGCTCAATATGGATTTCGGCATCCATGATCCTGTCCAAAAGCAGGTTGCCCAGAGGCCTTCCTTCACCAGGAGGAACAACTGCCACCAGGTATAAAATGGCCTTAAGGCCCACCTTGCGGCAGGCAATCGCGGTCTGCATGGCATGGTTGGACTGGGTGGCCCCGTAAGTAATAACATGATCATGGCCCTCTTTTTTGGCCCTGCCCAGGAGATACTCCAGTTTCCTGGTCTTGTTACCCCCAAAAATGCTCGGCCCGGTCAGGTCATCACGCTTGATCCAAACTTCTGCTTTGCAGCGTGCGGAGATATTGTTTAACCTGTGCAAAGGGGTGGGGAAAAAGCCAAGGCTTTCCCTGGGGATATTTTCAAAAGATTTATAGGCCTGCTCAAGCAGCTGATCCTTTTTCACCGGCTACGCCGCCTTTCATTTATTATTTACTACCCCGGCCTTCCTGCAGCTTAATATTAATATAAATTTAAGCTTATTTCTACATTGGCGGGAAAATACCTGCCCGAAGAAAATAATCGGCGAAGGCTGTAACAGCTGTTCTGCTGCAAATAAAACTGACTGATCGGATAAAAGCGCTCGGGCCGTCTTTAACTTTTTAAAAGCTGGCTGCTCCTGAAAGGATTTATTCAAATACCTGTCGAAGCAGGAAAGAGGGTGAGAAAAACTAAACAGGCAACCTGTGGTTATCTTTGAACCATTTATTGAAATATTAATTACAAGGCAGGTAAACAATGCAAAAAATCGGCCTACTCGGGGCGGTAGTAATGATCATAGGAACTGTAATTGGCGCCGGGATTTACATCATGATCGGGCCGCTGGCAGTAGAAACCGGCCCGAGCTTATTTATATGCTATTTTTTAGCCCTGATAATCGCTTTAACGTCCTCCATATGCTACGCCCAGGTGGCATCAATTTTCCCGGCAACCGCCGGCACTTACCAGTATACGCGGATGTTTTATTCCGATTCGCTGGGGTTTTTTGTCAGCTGGTCGCGCTACGTGGCCAGCTTCGTCATGCTTGCCTTGATGGGACAGGGTTTTGCCAGCTATTTCGAGGACCTTATAATGGTCGATCCAAAAATATTAGCCATCACCATTGTAAGCATTTTTTTTATAGTAAACATGCTGGGTATTACCACGACAAAAAATGTCCAGGGTATCCTGGTGGTTATCGTCGTATCAGGCCTGGTAATATTCTTTTTGCCCGGCCTGTTTAAAATAGAAGCAGTTAATCTAACTCCGCTTTTTGGAGCAGGCACGGGACCAATCCTTAAAGGCAGCGTTACGGCCTTTTTTGCCTACACGGGCATGTATTTTGTAGCTGAAATCGGTGAAGAAATTGAAAGTCCCCATAAAAATATACCCCGGTCCATATTTCTGGCCTCGGTGGTGATCGGAATTTTGTACCTGGGCACCGCACTGGTTTTTTCAGGGGGATTGGGCTGGGAAACTATTATTAAATACAGCCCCAACCTGGCAGATGCTTCCCGAATCATGTTTTCTCCTTCGATGGCTGTAGTTATCAGGTTCTGTGCCATAGTCGCTATTATTACGCCAATTAACGCCATTTACCTTTCTTCAAGCAGAGGGCTTTACAGCCTGGCAAAAGAAGGTTTGATGCCCGGTGCTTTTTCCGCCCTGAACAGGTTCCAGGCTCCGGGTTATGCCCTCACTTTCATTTATGTTTTGGGAGTATTGACCATAATTTTAAACCCGCCCATCTTATTTTTAGGAACGATCAGTTCTGTGGTAACCCTTATATCGATGGCCCTGGTAGCCGGAGGGTGCCTGAAACTGGAAAAAGATTACCCGGAACAGTATAAAAAGGCACCCCTATCTCTATCGAAAACAGTGCTTGTTTCATTAGCCCTGCTAACCATCGCAGCCAGTATAATTCTCACGCTTGTATCTTTCTACGAAGATCCCCTGATTTTTTATGCCCTGGCATCATGGACTGCTATTGGTATCGGTTATTACTTTTTTAAAAGGGGTAAAGCAAAGCCATTAAAATAACAAAGGCAGACTTTTAACATACCGGTATGATTAAATATTAGCAATTTAACAGTAAAAAGTAATCATTTTTCACAGGTTTAATTGCCCAGAAATGATCTAAATAGTTTCAAAATACCAGTTCCTGTGATTTCCTGCTGAACTAACCTCTAATCCCTGGGTTCCCCCTCCTTCCATAAATCTTGCAGTAGCCCGCTCAGCCTTTTTTCAGGAGTCATCTTTAAGGGGGTAGCTTTCAACTGATGGCTTTGGCTATATAAATACCTGTGAATGCCCCCAGCAAAGGCATAACAATTAAAATGCTGTATCCAATACCAATACCGACCAGCCTGCTAACAATAAACCAGGAAGGCAG
>SKXC01000104.1 GCA_007128625.1 Syntrophomonadaceae bacterium
CTGGATCTGCGTGCTCCTGGCCAGGAAATTGACCAGGTTGACATCCATATCCCCCGGATAGCCGATTCCTTCAACGGTATGGACCAGGCCAACACCATAACTGGCTAAAGTGTCCAGTCCTTTTAACATGTGTGAAAACATTTGAGAAACCGGTATCTTCCCGATAATGTATTTAGCTGCCTCCAGGAAAGCCTCTTGGGAAATAAAACCTGTCTCTAAATCAAAGCCTTGCAGGCTGCGAATTTTAAAGGGAATCAGGCCAATAGCCTTGGAGTTAGCTACAGCTGAATGACCGTCGTATGTAACTAAAATAAGGGGACGTTCTTTGATGATCTGATCCAGTTCGGGGCGGGTAATAAACCTTTTTTCTGCCAGAGAATGTTCAGAGTGCCCGAAGCCGATAATTATTCTGGCTTTGGGATCTCTTGAAGCATAACTTTCTATGATCTGTCCGATTTCTGTAAAAGAGGTGGCAAAACGCACATCAAAAGTGCCATTAAACAAAGAAAAGCTGGAAAAATGGATGTGGCCGTCACCAAAAGCGGGCAGCAGTGCTTTTGAACCCAGTTCCACCAGTTCAGAATTTGTCCTGTATATCTCCGGGACAGTGTCACCAATAAAAACTATCTTTCCATTATCTTCTACCAGGTAACTGCTTACAGAACTGCTCCAATCACAGGTTATAATATTCCCGTGAAATATTTTCATTGATCAATTCCACCTTTCCGGTTTACCTGGAGCAACTTGCATAAAAGCTAAATAAAATACAGAGCCATTTTTGCTGTGGTGTCATGTTTTATCCGGTTCTTCAAACTGTCTTCCGGCTGGTTAAAGATTCTACAGAATAGCTGTGTTCCCCTGCAAAAGTGGTTAAATTGCCTGTGTTATCAAAATAGAGAGCATATATTCAAAAATATTTTGACAACTATTGCTTAAATCGGTTATATTAATAAAAATACCGCACCTTTTGCAGGTATGAAATAAGGCATAATCGATTACCTTATTCCAAAGTGCAAAACTGGAGGGAAAAATGCCCGCTAAAGTTATTTTAAACCCTTATTCCAATCGCTGGAAGGCAGAAAAACGCTGGCCGCAGGCAGAGTCTGCCCTTGTAGAGGCTGGTGTAGATTTTTCACTGGCCGTATCAGAGCACCGTTTGCATGGGGTCGAACTGGCTGAAAAGGCGGTCCAGGACGGTTTCTCGCCGATCATTGCCGCCGGGGGAGACGGAACTGTTGGTGATATAGTAAATGGCATGGCCCGGGCCAAAAAAAGCGGACACCTTGGTGTAATCGGTATCATGCCCCTTGGGACTGCCAATGACCTTGTCTGCAACCTGGCTATGCCTCTTGACTTGATGGAAGCAGCACAGGTAATAGCCGGCAGCAAAACCCGCATTCTCGATCTATGCCTGGCCGGTGAACAATTTTTTATCAACAATTCTGCTCTCGGTTTAGAGCCATACATCAGCTCAATCCAGCATAAGATGACCTTTCTTAAAGGGATCCCCCGCTACCTGGTGGCCGCTATAAAAGGGATCGTGCAAAATCCCACCTGGCAGGCCCAGATCGAATGGGACGGGGGCAGCTATGAGGGGTCTCTGAGCCTGATTTCTGTGGGTAACGCCCCCCGCACCGGCGGACTCTTCTACATGGCCCCCCACGCCGACCCCGCAGACGGCAAACTGACCGCCGTTTTTGTCGAGAAAAAATCGGCCCTGGCCCTGCTGGCCCTGCTGCCCAAGGCCATGACCCCAGAAGGCAAATTTGTCCAGGCCGACGGGGTGCAGGAAATTGATGCCACCCGGATCAGCGTCCGGCTGCAGCCGCCTTCCCCGGCTCACTCCGACGGGGATCTGTTTCCTGCCGAAGTAGAGAGCCTGGAATATAAAATTTTACCCGGTATGATTGATATTCTGGTCCCCTGAGCTGCCAAAAAGCATAAATATTCTGCTGCAAGAGACCGGGTTATAATCTGTTAGTTTTCCGGTTCTTACCGCTTTCCGCCCCCACATTCTCGGGACAACCGGGATATCTAGAGCCTTGTACATTTTGCTAATTTTTCCGTGTTCATATAAAATAGAAATAACAGGACCTTTTAAGATGGTCGGGATCATACTTTAAGAAGTGTGAAAGAAACTGTATCTTAACAAAGCAGCAAAAATTCACAGGCTGCGCGGGACAGGAGTTGTTTGGGTAGATATAACATGGGAAAATAGGGCAGACAGCTGCTGTTCAGTTGAATTGTTTAAAGAGAATTGATTAAGTAAGGCTAATACCGGAAAGGAGTAAGATTATGTACAAGCATTACAAAGGCGGAAGTTTTAAAGTTTTCAGCGATTCGGATATCAAACAGATCCACGAGGCAACCCTCTATTTGCTGGGAAACGTGGGGATTAAAATCCATAATAAACAGGCCCGGCAGATCTTTGCCGATAACGGCGCCAGTGTAGACAGCGAAACCAACATTGTTAAAATACCGCAGGGAATGGTGGAAGATGCCATCGATTCCAACCCTTCGAAAATTATCCTGTGCGGCAGGGAAGAAAAAAATGACCTGCTCCTGGAAGGGGCCAATGTCCACCTGGGCACCGGGGGAACGGTTTTGAACACCCTGGACTTAGAAACCGGGAAGAAGCGCCCCACCCATGTCAGCGATGTGGCCGGTTACGCGAAGATGACCGACGCCCTCGAAAATATAGCCTTCTTCGTCATCAACTGCTACCCGGACGACGTCCCCACCGAAGATGTCGACGTCAACCGCTTCTACCACGGCCTGGCCAACACCTCCAAGCACGTCATGGGCGGTATTTACA
>SKXC01000049.1 GCA_007128625.1 Syntrophomonadaceae bacterium
GACTAGACCAAGAGTTGAGGCGCCAAAAATTAGGCCCAGGGTGGCCTGGCGCTTACCTTTATGATCTTCTGCAAAGACTATCTTTTTTGCTGCCGCCCCAATTAAAACAGCTGCAATAGATAGAGGAATAACTATACTTCGGAATAAAGAGGCAAAGCCAATCATTTCAACACTAAAACCGATCACCAGCGATATAAAAAATGCAGCAATGCTACCTATTCCGAGCAGCAGGGAAACCCGGGGAAGAGGTGATCCTTGTTTTTGCTTTTCTTCTTTGCGAATATCCGGCCCCATACGATCAACCTCCCTGCTACCTGCTTTTAAAATAGTATACTCTTACAAATCAAACACTGCAAGTGAGAAACTTTTCCAAAAGCAAGAGGCAAATGTTATAATTAATCAAACCATTTCAGCAGGGAAAAGGGCCAAAAAACTGGTAATAAGGAGATGAACATGATCAATTTAATTGCTCTACAGCAAAAAAATAAAGCTCAAAGCCTGGATCAAAGCTTTGATCATACCCTTGATCAGACCGTGAAAATGTTTCTTGATGCTTTTAAAAAAGAAGCTTTTACCAGGGCCCTGCTCGATCTGTCACAGCGCCAAAATTATGATAGGTACTGTCAGGCGGTAAAATACAAACTATCTTTATATCGGGAAGCTGGCCATCATGTATTTTTGGCCAGAGATGAAGGCTCAATTATCGGGACGATCATTTTAAGATCGCCACATGTCAGTGCTTCTTTTGGGCTGAAGCTGCGCCTGATAGCACCTTACCTGCCCGCCATTGCCGGGTTGATGCCCAAATTTATGAAGGCCGCCCACCTGGCCTCTGCTGCTAAGCCACCGGAAAACCTGCCCAAAAAGTATTATGCTTTAGAGGGGCTTGCTGTCCATCCTGATTACCAGGGTAAAGGGGTAGGGCGATTGCTGCTTGAAAAAGCTGATCAGATCTGTTGTGAAGATAACTCCGCATCAGGAATCTATCTCTTAACCGGCGATGAAAGAAACAAGGAGATTTATAAACATTTTTCATACCAAATACTTGAAACCAGGCCCGCACATTCTTTCACTGCCTACCACATGTTCAAAAAGAGTCCGGCAATGCATATCCGGACTGATTAATAAAAGCAGCTCTTCAAATTTACCGATCAAAGGATGGTTAACCTTGAACAATGACAAATCAATAAACCTCTCTATTTATAATTTCGTTTCAGATAATGCCTGTAATAAGTCCGGCTTTGTACTCTACAATGGGACCGTTTATACTCCCTGGGAAAAATTCTACGGGGGTGTAGCAGTAGGTAAAGGAATAATTAATGCGGTTTTTAAAGGAAACCCGCCTGATCGGTTTACCCAAAATGGTAAAATGCTGGTTGACTGCCATCAAAACATTATCAGTCCCGGTTTTATTGACCTCCACCTGCACGGCGCAAACGGTTATGATTTCACCATCGCCTCTCCTGAAGAAATCATCAAAGCCACTTCTTATCATGCTGCTGTCGGTGGAACCACTACTATGCTGCCAACCCTTGTTTCAGCGCCGCTGGATTATATCAAGCAGTCCTCTGATAAGATCAAAAAAGCCCGCCAAAAAAGCAGCGGCGGTCCGCATATTGCCGGTATCCACCTGGAAGGACCTTTTCTGAACCCCTGGTATAAGGGCGCTCATTCTGAAAAATATTTAAGAAACCCGGAGCAGGAACTGATTAAAGATTTAGTAGCTGCTATAGGAGAAGACCTGGCTGTGATCACCATCTCTCCTGAACTTCCGCACGCCCTGGAAGCTATATCATATTTAAGCCGTCATAAGATTGTATCTGCCCTCGGCCACAGTGGAGCAACCCTGGAAGAGGTTCAAAAAGCAGTTAACTGCGGCCTTAGCCATGCAGTACATACTTATTCGGCCATGCGGAGGTTTCACCACCGCTCACCCGGAGCTCTCGGAGCTGTTTTAACTATAGATCAAATCAGTGCAGAAATTGTTGCTGACGGCATTCATACCAATCCTGCTGCTGTGAAACTTTTTTTCAGTGCAAAACCGCCTGAAAAGGCCATCCTTGTTACCGATGCCCTGGCCGTCTGTGGGATGGCTGATGGGAAATGCCTGCTTGGAGATAAAACAATAATTAAAGTAGCAGACCGTGCTACTCTTGAAGACGGCACCCTGGCTGGAAGCGTTATAACCATGAACCAGGCTGTTGCCGGTGCCGTTAACATGACCTCCCTTTGTTTAGAAAGAATCCTCCCTGCTGCCACAATAAATCCGGCAATGGTTTTAGGCCTGGGCAAAAACAAGGGCTCACTCGAAAAGGGTAAAGATGCCGATATTGTTGTCTTTAATGCCGACTATGAAGTACTTTCAACCATATGCCGCGGAATACCTTTTTACACTGCATATAATAACAATTGATCATGTCCTAAAAAAATATACTGCCAACAAAAAAATCATTGGTATTTAAGTGCCCCAT
Organism: Syntrophomonadaceae bacterium; assembly: GCA_007128625.1. Taxonomy (GTDB): domain Bacteria; phylum Bacillota; class Dethiobacteria; order DTU022; family DTU022; genus B1SED10-74M. The sequence continues at coordinate 2,472 of SKXC01000049.1, forward strand.
TATTTCATGTTTTACATTGCCCGCTACCACCTGGTTTTAAAGAAGTTTCCTACCTCGGGTCTTGATTCTGCCAGCCTCTTGTGCCTCTGTAATTCTTTTGTATAGAACAAAGCCGGGGTTAAAACATTTCCCCGGCTTTTAAAGTGGTTCCTACTTCATTAACGATGCTTTATTCGACAACCGGTATTTCAATTACATCACCGGTGGCAACAAACTCAACCGTTAAGTCGGTTTCATCCACCTGGGCCAGGTCATAGGGATAGGTTAAAGCCTGGGTCACCATCTCATCTTCACCCGGTTCGGTAAAATGCGCCGTTACCACCAGTTTGTCGCCTTCA
>SKXC01000004.1 GCA_007128625.1 Syntrophomonadaceae bacterium
GATAAATTTGCCGCTTTTGTCCCCGGTCGTGGTGAAAATTTAAAAACGTGCAAACGGCTAAAACCAATATCGCTGATCAGTTTCATGCTGCGACTGTGATGCTGTTCAGTCTCCCCGGGGAAACCGACAATGACATCACTGCTTAAGGATAAGCCGGGGATTTCCTGCTTCAGCCACTTGGCCAGGTACAAGTATTCTACAGGTTCATAAGGACGGTTCATTAATCTTAAAATCTCACCATCTCCACTTTGCAGGGGGATATGCAGATGAGGACAGATCACCCCGGAACAAACTATTTGTTCAATTAGTTCAGAGTTTATATCAGAAGGTTCAAGAGAGCTCAAACGTAAACGCACCAGGCCAGGTATATTTTCCAACTCTTTGAGAAGGCCGGCCAGGGAAATATCCTTTAAATCTGCACCGTAGAGACCAAGATGAATGCCGGTTAAAACGATTTCCCGGCACCCTGATTCCACCAAAATTTGTGCCCGCAAGATAACTTCTTCAGGATCCAGACTGCGGATGGGGCCTCTAACCAGCGGAACAACACAGTAACTGCAATGCTGGTTACAACCTTCCTGGACCTTAAGAAATCCCCTGGTGCGACCTCTTTGCCTTAACGGGGGCATTACTTCAAACTTACTATCAGCCTGATGAGGAGTAACAAGATTAAGAGTGTTTTTATGCTGGACTGATTCCACCAATTGTGGGAGACTTTCACGTTCCCGGTTACCAATGATCAGGTCTGCCTGTTCCATCTGTTTTATTGTCTCGGGCGCACCCTGGGCATAACAGCCGGTAACAACTATAAACGACTCCGGGGAAAGCCTCCTGGCCCGGCGAATTGCTTTTCTCGATTTATGATCACTGTTACCGGTAACAGTACAGGTGTTGATAATATATACATCAGCCTGATCCTCAAAATCAGTAATCCGGTATCCGGCTTTTTCAAAAAGTACCTGCAAAGCTTCAGTTTCACAAAAATTAACTTTACAGCCCAGGGTAAAAAAAGCAGCTTTTTTCTTCACCAACTCTTCCTTTCCCCGCTCAGGTCTCCCCATGCCGCCTGAATAACTGCAATAGCAGCAACTGCGGCTGTTTCGGTACGCATAATTCGCTGCCCCACATGAACAGTTTCAGCACCTGCCTCATTCAAAGCTTCTATTTCCCGGCTGTCAAACCCTCCTTCAGGGCCGATAAACAAAAAAACAGTCTTGTTTTCAGGACAAGGCTGTTTTAATATTTGGGTTAAGAAAATGTTTTTTTCTTCTTCAAAAAGAACCAGTGTTTTATATCCTTCAATACGAGACAAGACAGATTTTAGATCATGCAAATTTTCAAGGTGAGGAAGGTATGCCCGGCGGCATTGTGCAGCAGCAGAGCGTATGATACTGCGCCAGCGCTCAATTTTTTTTTCTTCCAGCCTGCTGTTCCAACGGGGTATACTACGTGCTGTATAAACAGGCACTATTTGCGTAACCCCGAGTTCTACCGCCTGGCGAATGATCATATCCATTTTTTCACCTTTGGCCGGTGATTGAAAAAGGGTTATTTTGAGAAATGATTCTGCAGCAGGAAGCTGATCACCTAAAAGCACTATCACCTTTTTCGGCCCTGAAGCAGCGATCAAACCACTTCTAACCATACCCCTGCCGTCGGCAACAGCGACATAATCACCTGCCTTAAGGCGTAGCACGCGATAAGCATGATTGACATCTTCACTGCCTAGTTCCACTTCTGCGCCGGGAGTTAAGATCTGACCCTCAAGAAAAAAATAGTGCATTTAGCTTACCCAGCCAATCCGGATCTAACCACTACCAAAAGCATCTTTCATGCGGTCAAATAATCCTTTATTCTCCACACCAACTTCTTCACCGCTCAAATGGGCAAATTCTTCCAGCAGCTCTTTCTGACGGGGGGTGAGCCGCCTGGGAACTTTCACTTTAACAGTTACCCGTAAGTCTCCTTTTCCTGAACCACGCAGGTGCGGCATACCATGGCCTTTCAAACGGAATGTGGCTCCGTGCTGGGTCCCTTCGGGTACTTGCAGAGTGGTTGGATTTTCCAGGGTGGGAACTTCCAGTTCAACACCCAGGGCAGCCTGGCTGACACTTATTGGTAATTCAAGGATAAGGTCGCTGCCTTTTCGCTGAAACAACTTATGCCTGCGCACCTTGAATACCACGTATAAATCCCCGGGAGGCCCGCCGCGTATTCCTGCTTCACCACCGCCACTGACACGCAAACGCGAACCATCTTCAACACCGGGTGGAATATTTATTTCAATTTTTCTTTCCTGATGAACCCTTCCCTGGCCTCTGCAGTTCGGGCAGGGATCTTTAACAATCACGCCTTCACCACGGCAGTTGCTGCAAACCTGCATACTGACAAATCGTCCAAAAGGTGTACTGCGTGTATACTGCTGTTGTCCGCTGCCACCGCATGAAGAGCAAGTATCGGGTCCTTTTTCAGATTTTGTCTTTTTACCGTCGCAGTCGGGACAAGTCTCGGTTCGGGGTATGGTGATAACTTTCTCTCCCCCGTTATAAGCTTCTTCCAAGGTGATATCCAGATCATAGCGGAGATGATCGCCCTGCTCAGGGCCACGTGGTCTTCGCCGTCCACCCATTCCGCCCATGCCGCCGAAAAACTGTTCAAATATTTCATCAATACCACCAAAACCGGTGCTACCAAAACCGGCGCCTCCAAAACCATCAGTTCCACCGTTAAAACCGGCCTGGTGACCAAAACGGTCATATTGATCCCTTTTCTGTGGGTCACTCAGTACATCGTAGGCTTCCTTAATTTCAGTAAATTTTTTCTCAGCTCCAGCATCATCCTTATTAAAATCAGGGTGATACTGCTTGGCCAGACGCCGGTAAGCTTTTTTTATCTCTTCATTGGAGGCGCCACGTTCAAGGCCTAAAACTTCATAATAATCTCGATTGCTCATAACCAGATATCATCCTTTTTATCCTGATAATTTCTAAATGTCTCAACAGGCGAAATTTGTTCGCCCGGTGATTAAATCAACCTGATAAAACAAAGCTCTTTGATGCTGCTATTATCAGGCTTCCTGTGGCTAATTATCGTTCTTCTCTTCTTTATCTTCTTCTCCAGGGGTTTCTTCTTCCTGAACATCATAATCAGCATCAACAACATTTTCATCTTCAGCAGCTTCTCCGGATCCCTTTTCTGCACCGGCTTCTGTGCCGGCCTGCTGAGCTTCAGCCTGCTGTTCGTACAGTTTTGAAGAAAGCTCATGCATGTAGTTGTTCATTTTATCAGTAGCTGCCTTGATCCGATCAAGATCTTCTCCTTTGGCAGCTTCACGTAATTCTTCCACAGCCTTCTTAATTTCTTCAGCTTTATCCGCTTCTACCTTGTCCCCAAGATCTTTTAAAGATTTTTCAGCACTGTAAGCAAGGCTGTCAGCCTGGTTTCGGGCTTCAACCAGCTCTTTTCGTTTACGATCTTCTTCGGCAAACTTTTCCGCATCGTTGACCATATCATCAATTTGATCTTTTTCCAGGCCACTGGAAGCAGTTATAGTAATCTTTTGTTCCCGGTTCGTAGCCAAATCCTTGGCTGAAACATTGACAATACCGTTAGCATCAATATTAAAGCTAACCTCTATCTGGGGCACACCCCGTGGTGCTGGCGGAATACCATCAAGCATAAAACGACCCATCGTTTTATTGTCTGCAGCCATAGCCCGTTCACCCTGTAACACATGTATATCAACGCTGGTCTGATTATCGGCTGCCGTGGAAAAAATTTGTTTTTTCTCCGTAGGAATCGTGGTATTACGTTCAATAATCTTGGTAAAAACTCCACCAAGGGTCTCAATACCCAGCGAAAGAGGAGTTACGTCCAGTAAAAGAACATCTTTTGCTTCTCCACCCAGCACACCTGCCTGGTAAGCTGCACCCATAGCGACCACTTCATCGGGATTAACTCCTTTGTGCGGTTCTTTACCCAGCAGGTTGCGGATACCATCCTGGACAGCAGGTATCCGGGTAGAACCACCGACCAGTATAATCTTATCAATAGCAGCCGCACTTAATCCTGCATCAGATAAGGCCTGCCTGGTTGGACCCATTGTTTTTTCTACCAGATCACCGGTAAGCTCATCAAATTTAGCACGGGTTAGATTAATATTAAGGTGTTTTGGTCCGTCCTGGGTAGCTGTAACAAAAGGCAGATTAATGTCGGTGGTAGTAACCGAAGAAAGTTCCACTTTTGCTTTTTCTGCAGCTTCGATTAATCTCTGCAGGGCCATTCGGTCATTACGTAGATCGATACCCTGATCCTTTTTAAATTCATCAGCAACATAATCAACAATACGCTGGTCGAAATCGTCACCACCAAGGCGGTTGTTGCCGCTGCTGGCCTTAACTTCAACCACATCATCGCCCAGCTCAAGCACAGAAACATCGAATGTTCCCCCGCCGAGGTCGAAAACAAGAATCTTTTGTTCGCCCTTTTTGTCAAGGCCATAGGCCAGGGCAGCCGCGGTAGGTTCATTGATAATACGCAATACTTCCATACCGGCTATAGTCCCGGCATCCTTGGTTGCCTGGCGCTGACTATCAGTAAAATAGGCCGGCACTGTAATAACTGCCTGGTTGACTGTCTCACCCAGATAGCTCTCCGCATCCGCTTTAAGCTTTTGTAAAATCATCGCAGAAACTTCCTGCGGGGTATATTCCTTATCATCAATTATGGTTTTATAATCCGTTCCCATTTCCCTTTTAATGGAAAGTATAGTCCGCTCAGGGTTGGTAATCGATTGACGCTTGGCCACCTGTCCGACCAACCGCTGACCGTCCTTAGTAAATGCAACCACCGAAGGAGTCACTCTGCTGCCTTCTGCGTTGGCAATAATTTCAGGTTCGCTGCCAATTAAAACAGCAACTGCTGAGTTTGTTGTCCCTAAATCAATTCCAAGAACTTTTCCCATTTTTTCTTCCTCCTAGAGTTGTCAAATTTGCTAATTTAGATTATTCACGGCAAACCTTGACCAATGCCGGCCGAAGGATCCGTTTACGATGCCGGTAACCCTTTTGAAGCTCTTCTGCAACACAGCCCGGTTCCACTTCATCACTTTCCACTTCCATTACGGCATGATGCCAGTTTGGATCGAAAGGAGCTCCGGCTGCTTCAATAGCACTTACTCCTTCCTGTTCCAAAACCTGATATAGCTGTTTATAAATCATTTCCAGGCCTTCAACATGTGCTTGCGGAACGTCTTCATCGGCACGAGCAGATTCAAGGCCCCTTTCCAGGTTATCTAAAACCGGAAGCAACTTGCAAAGAAAGTCATATAGAGCATATTCTCTTGCTTCAGCCTGCTCCATTTTATTGATTCGGCGCAGGTTGTCCATTTCAGCCTGCTTACGTTTAATTTTGTCGATAAGCTCCTCTTTTTCCTGCTCCCAGTTATTCCCCTCCCTGTCAAGAACTCCATCAAGAATTTCTTGTTCATTTGTCTCTTTTTGCGATTCTTCTTCAGGCGAATCAGCAGGATCTACTTCGATCTGATCTGCGGTTTGTTCTACCTGTTTTTCCTTATTTTCCCTTTTTTGATCTTCTCCCTTTTTCCCGGTCATCTAAAAATCACCTGCTTACCTAAATAATATTATTTATTGCGATCCTGAAAAACATTTACCAGGCATCAATAAGTTTTACCAGGCCTGACTGATTCTCTGATCATCACGAACTGCTCAGGCTCTGATTTAAATAGTCAACCAGTCGGCGCATTACACTGATGACACGGCTGTAATCCATCCTGGTTGGACCAAGCACACCAAGCGTACCAAGGGTTTTATCGTGAATTCGATAAGTACCGGTTATAAGAGTGCATTCTTTAATATCATCACATTCATTCTCGGAGCCAATTCTGACTACTATATCATCTTCACTGGAATTATCCTCCAGGATCTTGAATAACAACGGCTCCTGTTCAAACAGGTTGAGCATTCTTCTAATTTTATCTACATCTTTAAATTCGGGCTGGTTAAGTATGTTGGTAGTTCCTCCGAGAAATACCCGAATTTGCTTTTCTTCTTTCAAACTTTCTTCCAACAAAATGAATGCCTGCTCCAGGATTTCCAGACGTCTGAAAAGGTCCCTTTTCAATTCGTTGATCAAAGAGGTTGTGACCTGGTCTATAGTTAAGCCATAAAGTTTTTGATTTAGATAAGAAACGACCTGGTGCAGTTCTGATTGACTTAACTGCTGATCAAGGTTAATAACCTTGTTCTTAATAAAACCAGTATCGGTTATTAAAACTACCAGCCCTCTTTTTCCATCAAGAGGGAGGATCCGCATTTGGTGAAAAGCACTTTTTTTAAACTGCGGACCCATTATCAGGGAAGTCTGGTTTGTTGCCGAAGATAAAACCCTGGTTGAATTAATAATAATCTGTTCAATTTCACGCATCTTTTCAGCGCTTAAAGAGCTGCTGATAACCAGTTCATCATCGACACTAAGCTCACCTGGTTCCATCAAGTTATCAACATAATAGCGATAGCCAAGCTGTGATGGAATTCTTCCAGCTGAAGTATGGGGTTGAACCAGGTAACCCATTTCTTCCAGGTCGGACATCTCATTGCGAATTGTAGCCGAACTCAGACCAGCAGGATTAGAACGGGCCACAGTTCTGGAACCGACCGGTTCAGCTGTTTTTATATAATTGACAACTACGGCACGCAGTATTTGTTCTTTTCTATCATTCAAAGGTGCGACCATGTTTTATTCCCCCGTTTTCTCTTTAGCACTCTATCTTTAAGAGTGCTAAAGCTATTAAAAAAATAACATTTATCCGGGGGCTTTGTCAAGTTAATCGGCTAAAATATCTGCCAGGGTTTTTTAAAACGGTTATACTTGATCATGCTTTCGACGATAATCCTCAATTGCATTGTGCAGGGCATCTGCCGCCAGGTTTGAACAATGCAGTTTAAGGGGTGGAAGTCCACCAAGCTGATCGGCAACATCCTGGTTGGTAATTTGCATTGCCTCATCCAGCTTTTTACCCTTTACCATTTCAGTTAGCATGCTGCTGCTGGCGATCGCTGCTCCACAACCGTAGGTCTGGAAACTAACATCTTCAATTCGATCATCTTTAACCTTGATATATAGTTTCATAGTATCGCCGCACTTAAAACTGCCGGTTTCACCGATCCCATCTGCATCAGATAGCTCTCCGACATTACGGGGATGGTTAAAATGATCAATTACTTTTTCATTGTACATGCAAATTTCTCCTTCCTGTTATCCGGGTTAACGTGAATGGTAAGTCGGAGATATATTCCTTAACCTCTCTACTATTAATGGTGCTTTTTGCAAAACAAAATCAACATCTTCTTTACAATTACCCCAACCAAGACTAAAACGCACTGAACCATGAGCAATAGAATGATCAAGCCCGGTTGCTGATAAAACATGTGAAGGTTCCAGTGAACCAGAAGAACAGGCAGAACCACTTGAAGCAGCTATTCCTTCCATGTCAAGGCCTAACAGAACCGATTCACCTTCAATATATTTAAAGCTTACGTTAATATTGCCCGGTAACCGCTGGCGGGGATGTCCGTTTAATACAACATCGTCGATCTGCAGAAGCCCGGCAATTAAACTATCTCTCAAAGATTCCAGGCGTTTTTTTTTGTGTGGTATATCGGATACAGCCAGCTCTAAAGCTCTGCCTAAACCAATTATACCGGGAACATTTTCCGTACCCGGCCGCAGCTTTCTTTCCTGGCTTCCTCCCCGGTATAAAGAATTGATTTCAACCCCTTTTCGCATAAAAAGGGCCCCGATACCCTTAGGTCCGTTAAACTTATGGGCCGACAGGGAGAGAAAATCAATATTACTGCTATGTAGATCAACCGGCAGCTGCCCAACCACCTGGACAGCATCGGTATGAAATAATATTCCGTGCTCGCGGGCCAGTAAGGCTATTTCAGATATCGGCTGCAGGGTGCCTATTTCGTTGTTGGCAGCCATAATAGAAATAATAAAGGTGTCCTTGTTTATCGCTTCTTTAACCATTTCGGGTTCAATACAGCCATAGTGGTCAACAGGCAGGTAGGTCACCTTAAACCCTTCGTTTTCCAGGTCGCGGCATACATCAAGAACAGCATGGTGCTCAATGCTTGAAGTAATAATATGTCCCCCGCCTTTTTGCTTTTTTGCCGCTCCACGCAGGGCAATATTGTTTGACTCTGTGCCTCCGGAAGTAAAGTAAATTTCTTCAGGGTCGGCCCCCAGCGCTCTCGCTGTTGTTTCTCGAGCCTCGTCTAATGCCTGGCGAACCTTTCTGCCCGGAGCATGCAGGCTGGAAGGATTACCATACTGATCATGAAAGAAGGGCAGCATAGAATCAACAACTTCTTTTCTGACCGGAGTAGTTGCTCCGTGATCCATATAAACCAGCCGACTTTGCATTTTTTATTCCTCCCCGTTTTTAAGTTATGTGGGTCGGCTTAAGATCAATTAATTCATCAAGTGATACATCATCTAAAACATCATTAATTTTATCTCTGAGCTTTTCCCATACTTGCCTGGTCAGGCATCCTTCTCTACGATGACAGCAGGGATCACTCCCGTTATCTGAAAGACAGTTTACCGGGGTAATCGGACCATCAACAGCCCGCACAATATCACCGACTTTAATTTCAGCCGGGGGACGGGATAGCAGATAACCACCACGGGATCCACGCACACTGATTATTAATCCGGAGCGTCTGAAATTTGGAAAAATCTGTTCCAAGAATTTAAGGGATATGCTTTCCTGCTCAGCAATTTCCCGTAACGGCAAAGGTCCACTTTGATAATAAAAGGCAAGTATAGCCATGGCTCTTACCCCGTATTCTACTTTAGCCGAAAGTTTCATTTTTTACCTCACGAGCTTCCTTGAATTCCGACCAAACAACTCGGGTATCCACAAAAAAAAGAATAACACCTGTTTCTTTTGCTGTCAATGGTAAAATTACCGCTAATTGAATTTTCACCCGGGCCGGCTATCCCATAATAAAAGCCGGCAGTTAATGCCGGCTAATTTAGGCAACATCTTTAATTATAGGGCCCGGGCAAAATAAAGTTATACCTTTACCACGTTTGCAGCCTGAGGGCCTCGGTTTCCTTCGACAATTTCGAATTCAACTTCCTGCCCTTCTTCCAGGGTTTTAAACCCTTCTTCCTGAATTTCCGAGTAATGCACAAATACATCTTTACCTTCTTCAACTTCGATGAAGCCGTACCCCTTTTCAGGGTTAAACCACTTTACCTTACCTTGCATTAAAAAAATACCTCCTAAGATGACCCCATATTAAGGGTTTTATATCGCTTAAAGACTATCACAAAAAATATTAAAAAGCAAGATATATGAAGAATTATCCAATGACGGATTATCCAATGACTTCAGCTGCGCTTGTGTTATAATTTGTGATGGGGGGGGTGGAATATTTGAGCCTGGGTATCGGTGTCGACCTGGTAGCTATAGAACGGATCGGGAAAATATATCAAAAGTTCCCGGAACGTTTTTTAAATAGAATACTTACAGACAGCGAAAAAAACAGGTTCAGGCAAAAAAAAGAGTCAATAGCTTCACTGGCTGCACTTTTTGCCGCAAAGGAAGCATCTTTGAAAGCAATTGGCTGTGGTATCGGGCCGGCAGCTCTGAAAGAAGTGGAAATTATGACTGCAAATGGTAAACAACCAGAAGTTAAACTTTACGGCGAAGCTCTTCGGTTAGCCCGTGGAAAAAACATTACCGGAATCACCATATCGATGACCCATGAACCTCCTTTTGCCTGTGCCGTTGCTGCAGCTTTTTAGCCATCAGCCATATTTTCGCAGCCTCTGTTTAGCAGTGTTCAACAGGACCGGAACAAGCATAATCACAGCACAAAGAAAAAATACTGCAGTAAAATCAAACCAGTTCAGCAGTATGCCAAGTGTGCTTGCCCCGACCACAATTCCCAGGTCAAAAGAGGCAGTAAAAGTGGCCATGCCAACCCCTCTTTCCATAATCGGCAGCCTGTCGGCAGCCATGGCCATGACTGAAGAATGAGCTGAACCAAAGCCAATCCCTAAAATGAAGGCACTTAATAAAAGATGTAATTCTGAATTGGCCAGGGCTATCATAGCCAGGGCAACCGAGGCTAAAACCAGAGAGGGTAAAAATACCCTGGAGCGTCCTAATCGATCTGAAAGCCGTCCGGCAAGGGGACGTGAAACAGCTGCTGTCAGGGCAAATAGCGTGAAAAAGTAGCCGACAGCCTGAATATTACGTACTTCACCCAAAAGGGGCAAAAAAGTGAGAATACTACCCAGGTTAAAAGTCATAAAAAATATAATCAGGGAAGGAAAAAGCACTCTGCCTGATAAAAGCGGAGTTTTTTTATCTTCACCCTTTTCCAATTTAGGTTCCCTAAAAATTACAGCCATCAAAAAAGCCAGTATGGCAGCCAGGGAAGCAATGAAAAATAAGAGCAGGTAATTGCTCTCCGTGGTTATCCGGAGATGTTCACCAAGAACCGGCGCAACAGCCAGCGAAAATGGAGGGGCAATCCCCATCAGGCCGAGTGTCTCTCCTCTTCTCCCTGTTGGCGCCAGGTCAAGGGTGAGGGTATTAAAAGCAAGCAGGAACGCACCCCATCCAAATCCCTGGATAGCCCGAAATATAAATACCAGGGGAAGAGAAGGTAAAAACAGCAGTCCCAAACCGGCTGCAGCATAAACAGCTGTTCCTGCAACAAGCAGTCTTTTGCGACCCCGGCGATTAAGGTTGCGACCCTGTAACGGGCGAAGAATAACAGAACAAAAAGTAAATAAGCCCATTAACAACCCTACAGCAGTTTCGCTTCCGTCAATATCGATAACATAAAAAGGCAGGACCGGTATATAAAAATCGAGAGCAAAAAAAAGAAGAAACACCACTCCGAAAAGGACCATGAATTTTCTAGTTATTATTTTTTCTTTACTATTACCCCTCAACAATTTTTCATCAAGCAATGTTTTCAATATTAGTTATCCCCTGTTTAAAAAGCGATCCATCAAGAGAAACCCTTCCCGGATGAAAAGCTTTGTTTTTGAAGCACTAATCTCATCATATTTCCGGTCAGGATTATTTTTTTGATCATCGCTGCGGTAAATAGCAAAAGGAACCGGATCTTTGGTATGCGTGCCCAGTGAAAGAGGGGTAGCGTGATCGGTTATTAGTAATATACTGTACACTATGCCGCTTTGCTGCAGCTCATCGTTGATTCTTTTAACTACTTCTTGATCAATCATTTCAACAGCCTTTACCTTGTTTTCAATTTCAAAACGGTGCGAGCACTCATCCGGAGCCTCAACATGCAAATATACAAAATCCTGGCCCTCTTTCAAAGCCCTGGTGGCCGCTTCTGCCTTGCCCCTGTAATTGGTATCTATATTTCCGGTGGCCCCTTCAACCTCAATTAACTCTAAACCGGCCAGAAGGCCAATGCCTTTGACCAGGTCAACCGCTGATATAACCGACCCTTTTATGCCGTACTTATCATAAAAGGAAGGTAAAATTGGTTTTTTGCCTTCACCCCAGATCCATATTGCGTTAGCCGGGTTAAGCCCTTTTTCGACCCGTCTTCGGTTTACAGGGTGACTGGCAAGAATCTCATAACTCTGCTCCATTATTTCTCTTAATTTTGTACTGCCATCTCCTGCAGGAAGATAATCACCAATTACCTGCCCGCTTATATCATGAGGAGGAGTTAGGGCCCATTGATCGGGGGCACCGTGCCAAACCATCAGGTGCCGGTAATTAAAACCGCAAAAAAAATCTATTTTTTCAGTACCCAGGTGTCTGCTAACCTCTGTAATTAATTCACTGGCTTCATTGGTTGATATCTCTCCGGCACAATAGTCATTCATCTTTTTATTGGCATAAGAATCTTCATCACTAAGGGTAACCAGGTTACAGCGAAAAGAAATATCGTCATTGGCAAGCTCAACTCCCAAACTGGCCGCTTCAAACGGTGAGCGACCGGTATAATATTTATGCGGATCGTACCCGATTACAGAAAGATTGGCCGTATCACTGCCGGGAGAAAGATCTTCCGGTATAGTTTGCACCAACCCGGATTCTCCTGCGATAGCAAGCCGGTCAAAGTTCGGTGTGCGGGCATACTGCAGAACTGTTTTATTATCGAGCTGTACAAGTGGATAATCGGCCATACCATCTCCGACAATAACAATATACTTCACCTAATAAACACACTCCTTAAAATTATGCAGAGGTATAATTGATGAGGATTAATTGAACTGCGCTTTGAAAATACCTTTTCCATTGATTTTTGTCAAGGCTAAATACTTTTAATTAAAGGGATTTGTCCAAAAATGGGCGAATTCAGTATACAGGTAGTAGATTAGAAGGGGAAGGTTTTATGCGATACTACAGTACAAGAGGACAGGCAGAATCTGTGCCTGCAGCCGAAACAGTGCTTAAAGGTTTGGCACCGGACGGGGGCTTATATGTTCCGGCCGAAACAACAAAACCTTTAACCCTGGAAAATTTGCCTGCCGGAAACTACCAGCAAATAGCAAGCTTCATTTTTAAATTTTTCCTGGCCGACTTCAGCTCAACTGATATAGAACATGCTGTCCGATCTGCTTATAATTTGGAAACCTTTGAACATCCGGCCATTGCCCCTTTAAAACATATTTCCAATAAGCTCTATTTCCTGGAATTATGGCATGGCCCGACCTGTGCATTTAAAGATATCGCTCTGCAGGTATTACCTTACCTGCTCAACACTGCCGTGCATAAAAACAGCGATATGCGCAAAGTAGTTATCCTGACCGCTACCTCCGGTGACACCGGCAAATCAGCCCTGGAAGGTTTTCGCGATGTGCCGGGAATTAAAATAATTGTTTACTTCCCGGAAAAAGGGGTTAGTGAAATTCAAAAACAGCAAATGATTACCCAGGAAGGCAGTAACGTCGAAGTAATCGCCGTACAGGGAAACTTTGACGATACCCAAACCGGGGTTAAACAAATTTTTAACGACTATATTTTAAGCAAGCAGTTATCGGAAGCCGGTTACCGGCTATCTTCGGCCAACTCAATAAACTGGGGAAGACTGCTGCCGCAAATTGTATACTATTTTTATGCATACCGGGAGTTAACCGGGCAAGGGGCGATTAAGCCGGGGCAAAGGGTTAATTTTGTAGTTCCAACCGGTAATTTTGGCAACATACTGGCCGGTTACTATGCCAGTCGATTAGGTCTTCCGGTTAACCGTTTAATCTGTGCAGCCAACCGCAATAATGTTCTTGCTAACTTCATTAACAGCGGTATTTATGACCGCCGCCGGTCGCTCCACATCAGCCTTTCTCCTTCCATGGATATACTGGTTTCGAGCAATTTAGAGCGCCTGCTTTTTGAAATAACCGGTCATGATTCTCAACGCATCAATACCTGGATGAAAGAATTAATCAATACCGGCCAGTACCGCATAGACCGGGAAACAATGATAAAACTGCAGGAGTTATTCTGGTCGGATTATGCCGACGATGAAAAAACCCTGCAGGCCATATCTGAAACATATCAAAACTACAATTATCTGATCGACCCGCACACTGCTGTCGGAAAAAAAGTTTTGGACAACTATATGGCTCGGGAAAATGATCCCAGTCCATCAGTTATTCTTTCCACGGCCAGTCCCTATAAATTTACCGGCAGTACAGTCAGGGCCCTTTTCGGCAGCAGCCGCTTTAAAGATATTAGTGAACTTAAGCTGATTAATATACTGGCCGGGGAAACAAATACCCCTGTACCGAAAAGCCTGGCTGAGCTTGATCAGAAGCCGGTTAAACACCGGCAGCTAATTGCCCCGGAAGATATGCGTTCGCAACTGCTTGAAACCCTGAAGATTGATTAAATCTGAACCAGAGTAAGCGGTTTTCATTACAATCTGGTATTCAACATAAATGAAAGAGGTCTTTATCCCGCTAAACCCGGCGATGAAGACCTCTTAAACCTGATTATATAAATATCGATCACGCCTTCAGTATCAGGGTTTAATGATCAGAACCGGACACCAGCTGTTCAGCTGCTTCAGTTTTTATGGATCCGAAACGGGTAGTCAAAGCAGCACCAACCCCCAGGATAAAAACTGCCAGTGACAGCAGTGATCCGATAATCGGAATCAGGCTGACCAACCCGATTAGAATAACCCCCAGGGCAATTGTTCCCAGGGGATTGGCTGAACCGGAAGAAGCAGCTCCAATCACCCGGCTGCCAACCAGGTTAACAATTCCCGTGTAACCGAGCAAAGCAGCGGCAGCCAGGACAATTATTTCAACAAAAATAAGTGGTATGCCTATAATTGTTATTGCCAGCAAAACCATCAGCGGTATTGCCAGTACGGCAGCCAGCAGGCCCCACCCTATAACAGGTCCTATTTTTTCTGAAACAGCATTACCTGCCGTTTTTACCTGTGCGGGGAAAAGAGTATAAGTTAAGGCGGCAAGAGCAAATAAAATTAGCATGTTCAATATTCCCCGGGCTATATTACCGTAGATGCCCATGAAAGGACCGGTAAAAAAGGGCCAGTCCATCCCCCGGATCAAATGCGGTCTAAAATTGAAATCACGAAATATACGGTTAACTGTAATAACTATCCGCTCAGAAATGTCTTCGCCCGGCTCTCTATCTGTACTGTTAATAACAAATCCATTTTCATCTATCTGTCTCTGCAGTTCTGAAGCAGTCATTTTTTCACCAATTTCCACTGAGCCAACCCTTGCTGTATCCGCCTTATTAACCGTTCCACGACCGACATAAACTTTACCCGAAACAACTGCATCAGGTTTGAGTTCTACAACTCCCTGCTCCAGGATAACATCACCTTCGACGATGCCGCTTATGATTACATGACCTCCGGTGCTGTTTACATTACCACCAACAGTACCGGTTATACGCATTTCACCAAATCCGGAACCAATGTCACCACCGACCGCGCCGCCAATTTTGGTTGCTCCCAGATCGGTGGTTACATTACCGCCTACTAAGCCATCTACAACCACGTCGCCCATCCGTGTTCTAATATCTCCACTGACATTACCGTTAACAACAACCTGTCCCATATTGGTTTCAACATCACCATTTATATCGCCCTCGATAATTACCTGGCCTATATTATTTTTTACGTTACCATTGACGACCCCGTATACAGTAAGTTCGCCAAGATTCAGGGTTACATTTCCATTAACCCTGGTAAGGGAAGAAATCTCCAAATTACCGGCTGCCTTACTGATATCCCTGTTGATAACCTCATCAATAGGATCATTATTATCGTTCCCCGCTGCTACAACAGGCAGCAGGCTCAGCAACAAAACAACGCTGATTACAGTGAGCAGAAATTTTCCAAACAATCTTTTGTTAATCATTATTTTATCCCTCCGCAACTTTTAACTTATTTAAAATCAGAACTTCAAAAACCACCAGGGCTGTGACTGTAAAAATCAGCCAAAATGATCCTAAAGCTTGAAACAAAAACAAAACATCGATTAAAATATCCAGCACATAACTAATTTGCCCGGTCATGCCAGCAGACAGCCACCACTGAATATAACCGGGATCGATAATGTAAGCACTTAAAAAGGTAAAAAGAAACATAACCGCTGCCACCAATCCGGCAGGGAAGGGTTTGGCTGCAACCCTGGTATTTAAAGTCTTATAAAACTGATCCGGAAGAACCGCTTCACTGCCCAGGCGTTCAGCAACAGACACCAGCCCGGATAAATCCCGGTAAACCTGACGGCAGGACGAACAGTTTTGTATATGCTGGTTAACCTTTTCAGATTTTTCTTCCCCGTCCAACACGGCCTGAATTGTCAAAACATCGGGGCATTGATCCATTTTCATATCAACCTTTCCTGTTTTTCCAGGGCCTCTTTAAGCATCTTTCGTCCACGGTAAAGTCTATTCTTAACCAGGGTTAGCTCAAGATCAAGGGCTTCGCATATTTCAAAATAACTAAGTTCACTGACATGTTTAAGTAAAATAACCTCCCGGTACATCACCGGCAGTTGATGCAGGGTATCCACTAAAACTTTTTCCTTTTCCTTTGCTAAATAATGTTCCTCCGGCCCCGGTGCTGATGACTGATTGAGCTCTTCAGAATAGCTCACCGGTATCTCCCGGCCATCGCGCATCCAGTTACGGCATAGGTTGGTGGCAATCTTAAAAAGCCACGGTCCTGCAGGTTTGCTGCGATCGAAACGGTCCAGGTGCTGAAAAGCCCGCAGGAATGTTTCCTGGGTTATGTCCTGGGCCTGAAAACTATCACAGGTGTAACGCAAAGCCAGGCGGTATATTCGATCTCCATATGTTTCAACCATGTCATGCAGCATCTTTTGCAAATTTGCACCACCATTTTGACTTGCCCTATAAGTAATACACAATTTGGCTTAAAAAGTCTGATCAAAATAAAAAAACCGGTATATTCCAACCGGAAGCCTGCTAATATTGATCCGCATTCATATCTCACAGATCAAAAACGATATTTATTATACATATCCAGCAAAAAACGGGACACTTGATTCTTTTTTTGTATAATTAAAGCTCTATTGATCATACACGGGAGTGAAACTCACTCTCTGAGATGAAAAAGGTTTCAGTAACATCTGCCCAATTTACGCACTTCATTCATACGTGTTTCCAGGCAGGGACAAACATTTTCCGGTATATTTTCAAAACGGCAGGGACAGTAGAAATCACCGTACATTTTATTTTTGTCTACCAAACCTTCGATGACAAGCTCCTTGTCTTCATTAAAGGTATAACCGCGCAGGCTGGCAAAATTATCTGCCCGCCTGCGAATCTCCGTTTCAGGCTCCTGGACAAAGCGAACAGCAGTTACTTCCGGTTCTGTTTGATTTACTTTTAGTTCAGCACCACAAATTGAACAAGTGACTACCTGGCCAGGTCCTGGTTCACCCGTGTAAATAAAAGAAAGTCGGCACACCTGGCAGTATATTTTATGCTTCACCTTTTAACGCTCCTTCAATTTCTTCCTTCTTGAATCCCTTGATTACCTGATCGTTAATAACAGTAACCGGAAAAGAACGTTTGCCTGTCAATCTTTCCACTTCCTCCAGGGCTTTCATCTGTTCTTCACCCTGGGCCAGGTCCACATCAACAAAGTCATAATCGATAGCATGATCATCCAATAGGCTCTTAACCTTTTTACACCAGGGACATGTACTCAAAGCATAAACTTTAACCGTCAAACAAAACACCTCATTTGTGATTATTTATTGATCCATTAGGATACTTTTCGGCATATACAAAAAAAAGGCTGATTTAATATCATCCAGTTCCTTAACCTTTTTTAAAGTTTCATCAGGTATCTTCTCGTCAGTCTGCAAAGCCATTGCTGCTGTTCCACCTGCTTTTTTCCGGCCTGATTGCATTGAAGCAATATTTATATTATTTTCACCCAGCAGGGTGCCCACTTTACCAACAATCATTGGTTGATCTTTGCAGGTGATCAGAAGCATATACGTGGAAGGAATAATCTCAGTTCGGTAATCATCAACCCTGACAATACGCATATCACCGTTAAGGCGGGTTGCTGAAATAATATGTTCTTCACTACCCGACCTCGCTGTCATTGTAACCAGGTTGCTGTAATTCTTTATCGCGGTTGTCGATATCTCCCTAACGGCAATTCCCCTGCCCTTGGTGATATAAGGAGCATTGACCCAGTTAACACTGTCACCGACTACATGCTGTAAAAACCCAACCAGGCAGGAGGTAGTCAGGGGGGCAAAAGGCATTGAAGCTATCTCTCCGCTATAAGTTATATCAATCTCATCAACTGAACCGCCAAAAACTTGAAAATAAAAACTGCCCATCATCTTCATCAATGGTAAAAAAGGACCTATTGCCGCTTTTGTTTCAGGCAATAAAGCCGGTACATTAACCGCTGATACAACTTGTTTTCCCTGCAAAGCATTGATTATCTGTTCTGATACCTGCAGGGCAACATTTGTCTGAGCTTCCCGGGTTAGGGCTCCCAGGTGAGGTGTAACAATAACATTACTGCACTCCAAAAGGTTACATTCTCCCGGAGGTTCCTGCTCAAAAACATCCAGTGCCGCACCGGCAACCTTTCCTTCTTGCAGACCCCTGCACAGGGCATCTTCATCTATCAGTCCTCCGCGGGCACAGTTAACAATCCGCACTCCCGGTTTCATCATCGCAATTTCTTTTTCACCGATCATATGATATGTTGAAGAGCTCATAGGCACATGCAGGGTAATGAAATCAGCCTGCTTAAAAAGATCTTCTAAAGAAACCATTTCAATACCAATTTTTTCTGCCTGTTCTTTCGAGATGTATGGATCATAAGTAATAATTTTCATTTCCATAGCTCTGGCCCGGCGGGCTACTTCACTGCCGATTCGACCTATGCCAATGATCCCCAGTGTTTTTTGATTTAATTCAACACCGGTAAAATCAGACCTCTTCCATTCTCCCTGCTTTACGGATCTATTGGCATCAGCAATATTGCGAGCCAGGGAAGTTAACAGGGCAATGGCATGTTCGGCGGCCGAAATAGTATTTCCGTGTGGTGCGTTAACAACGATGATCCCTTTTTCCGTAGCCTTATCAACATCAATATTATCTACCCCGACACCGGCCCGGCCAATTACTTTCAGGTTTTTGCCTGCTTCGATAACCTCAGCTGTGACTTTAGTTCTACTGCGCACTACCAGAGCATCAAATTGTTTGATTTTATCAACCAGTTCATGCGGTTCAATTTCCGGCTGATAATCAACTTCAACATTTTTACGCAGTACTTCCAGCCCTTCCGAAGAAAAAGCATCACTTACCAGTACTTTCAAGCAAAAACACCCCCGTCAATTAATAATAGTTAATTTTAACACAATTCATTATATCATTAATAATTATGAAATAAAAGAACTCCTTTTATTATCAGACATGAAAGGACTTCTTAGTACGGGGTTAATTTATCAGTATATGGTTCTGTTTCATAACTAAACATTATTTAGTTTTAGTTAGCTTAATCGCACTCTTTGAACAGAATTCCTGGCAGCAATAGCAGCGAATGCATCCATCAAAATTAATATCAGGAATTGAACCTATAAAGTTTATAACCTGTGCGGGACAGTTTTCATAGCAAACCCCGCAACCATTGCACAAATCACTGTCGATGCGCGGATATGGCCGCCGATTGATTATTATATTCCTGAGCCGGGCAACCGGGAAAAGGGCTACAAGGCGGCCGAGGCTGCCCTTAGAAGCAGGACCCTTATCAAAATCGCTAACCCGGCAGTCTTCCAGTTGTAATCCCCTGACTGTAATTGCAGATAGGTCCGAACCCGAAAGTTTCAGTTCGCCGGCCACGCTCAGGGTTGATACATGTTCAGAACGAAAACCGATAACCGATGCTGCAACGTTATCCAGGGCAACAGCATTACAAGAAGCCATCAACAAACCCAGCTGTCGTGGTTTGCCCCCCCGAGGGCCTGCTCCTTCCATAGCTATAACTGCATCAATAATCGAAAAAGCCGGCTTTACAGCCAGGTAAACATCAATTAACAACCGTGAAAAATCTGCCGGCAAAGGATATTCAAAATGATAGCGGCCCTTGGTTTTCCCGGGCACGCAACCATAAACATTTTTAACTGCTGCGGTCATACCGGTTAGAGAATGGGTTTTGAGTTTGGCCATATTAATAATAATGTCCATCTGATCTAACTCTGCAGCCAGGGGGATATTCCATAACCTGTAACCCCGGACCTTTTTATAATTCACCTTGGAAAAGAAAAGCGGTTCAGCCCCGGTTTCCTGAACTACTTCCTGCACACCGCAAACCTGGTGAGCTTTTTCCTGGGAATCACTACCCGGGCTATCGCCAATAAAGACTTTACCGCCTGCCTCATGAATCAGCTCGGTCATAACTTTCAGAACTAAGGGGTGAGTCGTCACAGCCTCTGCAGGTGGAGCAGCAGAAAGAAGGTTCGGCTTAAGAAGAACCTTTTGCCCCGGTTTGACTAAAGTTTCAATACCGCCAAAGGGTTGCATAACCTTCTGCAAGCCATGACGTACTTCTTGTGGATGGTAGTGTAGACAACGAGCCAGGGCAACTGTTTCCCGGCTGGAAACAGGCATATATTCACTCCTATCGGCAAAGATCAGGGCATATTTTTATCAACATAGACAGCCAGTTTACCCAGTAAATTGACATAACTGCCCAGTTCATTATCATACCAGCCAAATATTTTGGCATGGGTGACCGGAATATTTATATCAGCAGCCGTTTCAAAACCAATTTCCTGCAAGGTTGCAGTATTTAACTTGATAAATCCGGTTCTGGTGTGAGTCTCAACCCCCTCGATTACAATTGCTGCAGGAAAACCGGCAAGATCGGTTGAAACATTCTGTTTCTCGCTGAATATAACTATTCCTTTTTGCGCTCCGCCGGCAGCCTTTTTATAAATGTCGTTGATCAAATCCCGGTTTAACTCTGGTTCTCCGGCCTCGTTTAAGACAGTTTTAAAAGTTACATTGAGCATGATCAAAGAAGAGGTACTGGTTGGTATACGGACCGAATCAGCCATAAAACCAATATCCCTGATTTCGGGCATGATTTCTTCCAGGGCATCGGCAGCTCCAGTGGTCGTAAGAATAATATTATTAAAAACAGAGCGATTTTTGCGCAGATCGGAAGCACCTGATTTAGGAACTGCATCAAGAATATTCTGGTTATTGGTGGCCGCATGAACGGTAGACATCGAAGCAGTGATAATTGTTGATGTTTCTCGGGTTTCCAGCAGCGGCTTGATCATATGTGAAAGACCGGTGGTAGTACAGCTGGCTGCAGAAAGAATATGATGGGTTGACGGATCATATTTATCGTGATTTATCCCATAAACAAACATACAGCTATCGGGTGGGAGTTTTTGGGCGCCATCAGCTACCTTAAAAGGAGCACTGATGATTACTTTTTCTGCTCCTGCCTCCAGGTGACCGCGCACACTGCCTTTAGGTTGGTCAGCCGGAGCAGCAGGATCTACAAGACTGCCGCTACACTCAATAACCAGCTGTATTCCTTCTTTAGCCCAGTTTATATCCCGTGGGTTACGCTCGGTTGTTAAAATCTTGATTGGGACGTCATTGATGGTAAATATTCCCTTATCACGGTCGGTTATCTCAATTGCGCTGGTTTTACCGGAATAACCGTACAAAAAACGATCAAGATAGCCATAGGTGCTATCTTTAACCAGGTAATCAATAATATCCTCTAAATTTTTGCCTACTTTGCGGCCGGTGTTAACTACAAAATAGTCAAAATGACCGGCATTCAAGTGGTTCCATAGGGTAAGTTTGCCTATCCTGCCAAAACCATTAATACCCAGTGTTTTCCTGCTATGCAGGTAGCTGCTCACTTTTATTCCTCCCACGTGACTTAATTAAACATATATCACATTAAAACTTCCTGAATAAATATTACCCGCCTTTCCATCTATCGAAATGGCATCTCCCTTTCGGATTACAAAATCATTGATTGTACAATACTTTTTATCGTCATAAACAATCAATTCTTTGCAATTAACAATACATACTTTGCCCAGTTTTTCTGCTGCTACGGCAGCATGAGAGGTAACTCCTCCCCGGCTGGTAACCAGGCCGTCACATTTAAAAATCATCTGGATGTCATCGGGTACCGTATCCGGTCTAAACAAGATATGCTTTTCGTCGGGATATTTTTGTTTGTTTTCGATTAAATCCTTCATATCAAAACTGACAATCCCGCTCATTGATCCACCGCCCACACCAATGCCGCTGCCGATCGGTTCCATTTCTTCAATCGGGGTGCTGAAAACTGCCACTTTCTCCTGCTGGACAATGTTTTGTTCCCTTATTTGCAGTATATAGAGATCATCGGGATGATCCGATTCAAAAGTAAATTCAATCTCCTGGTTATTAAAACTATATTTTTCAATCAGTTCGGTAGCAATTCCATGTAAGCGCCGGTAAATTTCAGGAAAAGCTGATTCAAGTGAAATATCATTTTCATAAAACTCATCTGTGCGCTGGTTTTCAGAAACAGGTAAGGGATAAACAAGACCGGCTACGATATCTTCGCCCTGGCTGCAAAGGGTAAAATCACCGTACAGGTTTATACCGGGCTTTTTAAGCTTTGGATTGTGAGTAAAAACGACCCCCGAACCGGAATGTTTTGAACGATTGCCCATGACCATTTTTTGAACAAGGACCGCAGTTCCCCATTCATTGGCAATCTGCAAATGTTTTCGATAGGCAGTTGTACGTGGTGATGACCATGAATTAAATATGTTATTAATGGCCTGTTTCAACTGATCATAAGGATTTTCGGCAATAAAGAGATCATGTTCATTAAGTGTTTTTTTATATTCAAGAGCGAGTTCTTTCATCTGTTCGGCAGTAAAGAAGGCTTTCCGCTCAACGCCATACTTGTTCTTAACCCGGACCATTACCTCGTCAAAACAGTCACGGTCAACCCCGTTAGACATGCCCCAGCTCTGAATAAAGCGCCGATAACAGTCCCATCCCATCCAGGCCGTTTCCTGGTTCTTATCCAAAGCCCGGGCAGTTTTGTCGTTCATGCCTACATTCAGAATAGTTCTCATTGCTCCGGGCATGGAAATAGCTGTGCCCGAACGGACTGATAACAACAGCGGTTTTTCCGTACTGCCAAATTTTAATCCTGTTTTTTTCTCAATTTTTATCAATTGCTTATAAATAATCTTATCTAATTCATGACTCATGGAGGGGTGATCAAAAATAGTCTCTTTATGTCTGTAAACTTCGGTGGTCAGCACAAAACCAGGGGGGACAGGCAGGCCGTAAGCCATCAGCTTTTTCAGGTAATAAGCCTTGGCTCCGAGAAATACCTGGTTGTCCATCTCTAAGGTTTTGCGATCAAGCGGACTGATGGCCAGGTCTGGATTATAGCTCATCATATTATGAATATGCTCTTCAGAATAATTTTCAAGCATATTATTAATCATGTTTAAGGAATTGGCAATAAATTGATCCAGTTCCTGAACTAAAAAAGCAGAAGATAGGATATCCCGATAAAAGATTTCTGATTCTTTGGCAATTGTCTCCGGTGAATCATCAAAAATCTGGGGAACTACAACATTTATTGTTTCATCATAGACCCGGATAAAATATTCGTTAATTAACTCCTTGATATGCTGCGACATAAAGCGAAAAATATTCATATACTGCCCAAGGGTGACACTGGTAGAAGTTAAACTGTAGCGAAACATCTCCAGGGTTGAATTAAAGTTTTGGTTTACCATCCCGTCAAGTTCAAGACCGGTTTTAAAAAGGACCAGGACTTCATAGATATTATTTAATGTCTTGGCTGAGATATAATCCAATTCCACTTCTTCCAGTATTTTTTCGACTAAACGTGAAGCAACTTGTTCGAGCCTGTACATTAGTCCCAGCGCTTCAAACTTTGGTTCCTTGTATTGACCGTACATGGAAGGTATACCGGCGGCAATGTGCCGTTTGTAATAAATAGTTTCAATCGCTTCTGTTTCTTCTTTATTCAAAATTACTTCTTTTAGTACAGCCATGAACTGATAAACCAGTTCAAGCGCTTCGCTGTAACGGTTTTGTTCCATTAATTCATTAAAGTTTCCAATATCATCTGTGGTAAAAAACCGGCTTCGCAGTAAAAGCCCTGATATATCCCGGGTTTCAAAAGAATATTTTTCCATCAAAAGCTGGTTTAACTGGACCAGGTAAAACAATCTTTTTTTATCCCTGGCTTTTTCTTCCGGTAATGAATCCAGGTATTTAGAGACCTCTTCTTCAGGTAGCTTCAGTAATCCGGAAGAATCGACTTCAAAATGATCACACGCTGACCGCATCAAGCTGTTTACAGCCAAAAATAGCTCGTTGTTCTCGTTAAGAGTAGCAAAAACATCGGCCGGTATAATATCCTGAAGCAATTCCCGGTCTCCGCCAAACCAGTAGCCGGCCACCCGGTTAACTAATTCAATATGAGTATTGTTACTCTCGGTATGGACCTGCTTGCGCACAAAATGAATGACCCGGTCTTTTCGGCCCGCCACTTCATCAATGACCGTACTTACTTCCCGCAATTTACCTTCAGCACCGATTTCATTAAAATATACCGGGAAAAAACGGGCCAGCTGTTTAACCTGTTTATAAACAAGGTCAATATCGGCATTTAAAAGTTTGGTCACATCCCGCTGAAACAGATCTGTATCAGATATAAAAATACCGCCGAGTTTTAAATTTACCACCAGGGCTGATAGAAGCTTTTTAAACTTGTAAGGTGAAGTTTCAATCAAGTCGAGCCAGATACGTATATTTTTAACATGATCATCATGAGCTTTTGTCTCCCAATTACTGGTGATTTTAATTTTACCGGGATAAATAAATCCAAATTCAATCAATTTCTGCATATAGTACGCAGTTATATCCTGATTATCAATATTAACTATTTCTTTACCAAGAGTAAAAAGGCAATCTAAAACAGTATCAGTTTGCTGATCTTTTAACTCATTAAATAAGTTAAAGAGCATATCAACAAAATGGTAAATATTAGAATGATCGAGTTCTGCAAGGGCAGTTTTTAGCAGGCGATTTAAATCATAAAGAAGATGCTTTTTCAAATGGATCATACCGGGAATATGCAGGGCAAAGAGCAGGTAGTATACTTTCTCAATCGAAAGATTAAACTCTTCGCTGAAATGGCGAAAACGATTGGCAACATCATTAAAAAAGAGGTTTGACTCGATTTCTTCCCAGGTATGCGATTTTTCGATACTGGACGATAATTCATCGAAAAACTCACTGCCGATCAATTTAATTTTTTCATGGTATACGGGTTGAAACAATTCAGACTTACTGTTAAACCAGGCTTCGGCACTGGTTGTTGCAGCCCAGTATTCACAGCATTTTCGCAGGATATTTTTAGTTAGCCGGCATACTTCATGGTTAAATTCAGGTACAGCTGCTGCCCGGGCTAAATATTTCTTAAAATAACCAGAGTTGCGCAGGTATAGTTCTTCATCTTCATCCATTCCTTTTTCAACCAGGGCCAAACAGCGCCAGATTACCTCATTCGGGTAATTACCTTCATTCAGCAACCGGTCTATAAATTTGAAAAGGGTTTTTACCAGATGTTCCTGCTGTTTTTCTTGAAGATCTTTATTGATAAGATCCTCAAAAACAGATACCAGAAAATGGAGGGCCTCTTCTGCATCCTCGATGGAGCTGTATAGCCATAAATCATTTAAACTGATTGTATGCAGGTTTTCAATAATATAGTCGTAGTTTGGGTGGGGATGGTTATATTCAATAAAAAGATCCCTGGTTCTCTTGTTAATGCCCCAGTATGAAGAGGATAAAGAAACAAACCAGTAGTGTTTTTGCGGGAGTTCCGTTTGCTCTTGTTTTGTCTGGGCAAGATTTATTTCCAGTGCCCTCGATTTAAATCCGGCCTCCATATGTTCACCTCAAATAACAAAATACTCTTTTTATAGTATAACATTCTCAAAGTATTTTTGTTTAGTAAAAAAGGCATTTGAAACATATTTACCTGGCAGCTAAATAATTACATTATATAATAATGGGAGTTCACATATGGTTACTTTCACAATTATATTAAACTAACATTCATTAATTATATTTAAGAATACATCCACCATCCGGGGATCAAACTGGCTTCCTATTTTCTGCTTAAGCTCTTTAACAGCTTCCTTGATGCTAATAGCCTGCATATAAGGCCGATCACTGGTCATAGCATCAAATGCATCAACCACGGCCAGAATACGACATTCAACAGGTATATCTTCACCAGCCAGACCTTTAGGATAACCATTGCCATCCCACCACTCATGATGGTGTAAAATCAAGTCAGCTATGCCGTGGAGATCGGCCGATGCAGAAGCAATGCGGTGTCCTTTTTCCGGATGTGTGCGCATTATTTTCCACTCTTCATCACTTAAATCACCTTGCTTTAACAAAATATGATCCGGAATACCTACTTTGCCAAGATCATGCACCTGGGCCAGCAAGGAAAGATCTGAGATCTGCTTTTGCGACAGGTTAACTTCTTTACCCATTTTTCGGCATAAATCTTCTAATCTACTGGCATGCCCTTCAGTAATAAAATCACGCTCACCGAGAGTAATCATCAATGAATTAATAATCTGAGACTTCGCCCCGGCACCTTTGTGCAGTTTATCACGATACATCAAATCATCGGCCTCTTTATAAGTTTCTAAAAGAGGGCTGGTCCCTTTTTCCGATATGGCATATCCCATGGAAATACTCAATGGCAGCTGGCTGTTTGTCTCGTTATATTTGTCAACAGCAGAACGA
This sequence comes from Syntrophomonadaceae bacterium, assembly GCA_007128625.1. Classification (GTDB taxonomy): domain Bacteria; phylum Bacillota; class Dethiobacteria; order DTU022; family DTU022; genus B1SED10-74M. Next base: position 26,435 of record SKXC01000004.1, read on the forward strand.
ATCCGCTTGAATATTAGCTCTGCGGTTTTTTTATCAGTCCTGGGCATAATGGCGACAAACTCGTCACCGCCGACCCTGGCCAGGATATCGGAAGAACGTAGATTTTTTTTAAGCAGTTGGGCACAGTTTATTAACAGCTGATCGCCTTTATGATGACCCAGGGTATCATTGATTAATTTCAGTCCATCCAGATCGCAAACAATAATCGTGATCGGATATTCCCTGCTTTCACCCAGACGGCTAATTTCATTATCAAAATAAGTCCGGTTATAAATGCCGGTCAACCGATCACGAAGGCTTAAGAACTTCAACTTGTCTTCATACATTTTACGCTCGGTGACATCCCGGACAACTCCGCGAAAACCAACTGGATTTTCCTTCTCATCTTTTTGTAAAGTTATGGAAACCTCTACAAATATTTCACGTCCATCACCGGTAATAATCGGCAGGTTGGCTGCTTTATCCGGTATGCCCGTGCGGTAAACCCGGTTATACGGTTCAAAAACAATATCAGGGTACTTGTAAAGATCTTTGTAGCTTTTACCCAGCAGCTGATCACTGTCATAACCTGATATTTTACATAGTGAATCGTTAAAAAAGGTAAACCTGCCCGTCAGGTCAACTTCGTAATAACCTTCTTCCATGGAAGTGAGGATATCCCGGTATCTTTCTTCAGACGCTTTTAAAGCTTTTTCCGCCTGCTGCCGTGATACGGCACTGGAAATAATTTCGGTAATGACCTGCAGCAGGGCAATTTGTTCATCAGACCATACTTTCTTTTCCTTAACAGAATCAAAACCGATCAGCCTGTGTATAACTCCTTCCCTGATGATTGCAATCATCAAAAAAGATTTAATTCCCCAGGCTTGAAAATCCCTCTTTTCAGCTGCAGCCTCGGAAGGCATTTTATCCACTGCAGGAACATGAACAAATCCTTCTTTCAGGATCTTTTCAATCAACCAGCTATTCGATAAAGGAGTATTTTTTCTGACCCTTTCAACCTGGGATATCATCTCTACATCAGACCACTCATATATATGCTCCACAGTTTTCCCATCACTGGCAAAGCTTAATAAATAGCTGCAGTCTGTATAAAAAAATTCACCGCAAAGCTTAAGCATCCGGTTAATAATATGATTGAGATCTGCTGAAGAACTGCTAACCAGGGTGGATGAAACCTGGGCAATTAAGTTTTCTACTTTCAACCGGTACTGGAGTGCTTCAATAACTCGTTTATGTTCAGTGATATCTATAGCCATCACAAAAGAAGCCGGTTTGCCCTGATAATGAAATGCCGAGCCGGAAATATCAACCCATTTTTCCCGGCCGGACTTGGTAATGATCTTAAAATCATAACGGGGCTGAACCTGTTTTCCTGACTGCCGCATCTGGCCTCTTTCCCGCACCAGATCCCGGTATTCGGGATGGATAAAGTGCCAAAAACGCATCTTATAAAGCTCTTCTATGGAATACCCGGATATTTGCTCAGCTGCCGAGTTGGCATAGACAAAATAATCATCCTGGTGAATCATAATCGCAACCGGAGAGTTTTCTGCCATGGTTCGAAATTTTCCTTCACTATCTCTTAATTCCTGCTCAACCAGCTTGCGATCGGTTACATCGGTAAACAGGACAATGTTCATCTCTTCAATAACAGCCAGGCGAAATTCGATATGGCGCACAGCACCATCCTTGCAGTGCACCGGATATTCCATCGGCCCAATTTCCGAACCTTCACGTACTGCTTTTTCGTACGCTCTATTCCAGGACAGCTTGATTTCTGTTCTTTTTTCCCGGTCAGGATAGGCCAGGATCCACCATTCTTCAATTGATGGAACATCTTCAAGGTTATAACCAAAAAGATCGATAAACTTTTGATTGATGTAAATTGTATTCTGCCGGCGATCGGATATAACAACTCCCACCGGGGCCAACTCAACAAAAGTGCGGAAGTTTTCCACGTTTATATTCTTCATCAAAAATTGATAATAATTATTTTTCCTTGACACGGTTCCAGTTCTCCTCACTGTTTCATGGGAAAATCATATCATAATCTAAAACAAAGAAGCTGCTTCTTTGTCAATTAGTAGAATAAAATTCCTGTGAAGCTGTAACAGGGAAGCAGGCACCCTGGTCGACACCAGGCCGCCAAATGATTCCTGGATGGCCCTGGCTTTATTTTTTCCGTTTGCCATCAGCATGATTTTTTCTGAGTGCATTATTGAACCCACTCCCATGGTAACTGCCTGGCGGGGCACCTGGTCGATAGAATCGAAAAAACGGCTGTTAGCTTCAATGGTTTCTTCAACTAAATCAACAAGGTGGGTTTGGGTTTGGAGATGCTGACCGGGTTCATTAAAACCGATATGACCGTTAACTCCTATACCTAAGACCTGAAGATCAATACCACCTGATTGATCTATTTTTCGGTCATACTCCCCGCAAACCACCCCTGCATCCTTATTATTGAAACAACTGGGAACAAATATGTTATCCGGTTTTATATTGACATGATCAAATAAATTACAGCGCATGTAATAATAATAACTCTGAGGATGATCAGGAGAAAGACCGGCATACTCATCCAGGTTGAAGGTAACTACTTGATCAAAATCAAGCTTGTTATCCCGGTACCTTTTAACCAGTTGCGCATACATCCCTTCCGGAGTTGAACCGGTAGCCAAACCTAAAACCACCCTGCTTTTCTGATCAATTTCTTCAGCCACAATATTGGCCGCTTTTTTGCTTAGCTCCTGGTAATTATTAACTATATGGATCTCCATTATCTAACCTTTCCCCCGGTTGATTAACTTCATTTTAAAAAATTTCTTCTTTCTCCTCGGTAGTATAAAACAAGGCCATTAGCCCTTCCTGATCGACTGCCTCAGGGGCAGACATCAGGGTTCTCTCGGCCATTATCCGGTTTAACCGTGCTTCTTCTTCGAGTAAACCAAGTTTTTCCACCAGGCCATAGCTTCTCAATAATTGTTTAACCTGATCATATAGATCAAGACTTCCGTACAAATACTGTCCTTCATGAAGAATTTTAGAAGCAACCATTGCTTTGAAGTCTCTAAACTGGAACTGGTCCTTAACGATTTTAAGATCTTTAATTATATAATCGACTTCTTCTTTTGAAGCCGGATTAGTAAGTAAACTATATTTTTCCTTAAAAATTGCCTCATCAAGGCTTTTAACCAACCGATCAGGCAAATTATCGGTTACCACTATAATATCAAGGTCAGAGCCATTAACCAACTCACCGGTGGAAATTTCCGGCCGTGGCTCAGAGTGGGCCATGTCAAAAACTACATCACCGGCAATAATGAAAGTTACCCGGGTTATAAGATCTCCCCGGTCCGGGTGCCCTTCAACCAGACGGTGGATCATATCCCGGGCCAGGTTAATCTTTTTTTTGCTGATAGCAGCAATATCTTTTTCCAGTTTTTCTGCCCGGACTGCCACTTCTGCTTTATCTGCTTTTAATCCACTAATTGTGTAATTAAGAAATTCTCTCATAATAGAAGGAGACAGGCGGGCGTA
>SKXC01000076.1 GCA_007128625.1 Syntrophomonadaceae bacterium
ATGCAGCGGCCGGTTTCGTCACTCTGCTGATGATCATAAGCAGTGCTGCTCCGCCAAATCCTAATGCGGGGTGAAGCAGGCCAAAACTGACAGAAAGCACGGCCGCTAATAGAATGATCAGTGCAACCCGGCGCTGCCGATTGGCCAGCGGAGAAAAGTAGATTTTTTGATCAAGTATATAATCATCACCCCCGAATTCTTCACTGTTTTCGTTTTGGTTTTCCTGCTTGCCATTTGTTTGACCCGGATCACCTGCTCCCGGGTCTATCCCGCAGAATTTACAAACAATCAATACCGCAAAGGCTGTAAAAAGCATGGCCAAACCATGGGGAGCAAAATCAAACATCTTAAAAGACTGTCCGGTGGCTGAAAACATGTATGAGGCGATAATGATATTGGGAGCGCTGCCAATCAGGGTAATTGTTCCTCCTAAAATAGAGGCCATCGCCAGGGGCAGGCCGTAACTACCCGGACTGCTTCCGCTGCGTTTGGCCATACGCACTGCGGTAGGAACCATCAATCCGACGGCGCCGACATTGTTCATAAAAGCTGAAAGCAGGGCTCCGACGGCGGCAACACCAAGAATCTGTCCTTTCAGGCTGTGCAGTCGCCTGGCCAGAGCCTGGCCCAGACCCCGCAAAAGGCCGGAATCAATAATGCCCCTGCTGACTAAGAAAATGGCAATTATCGTGGCCAGGGCTGGATGGCCAAAGCCGGAAAAAATAATGTTTGGCGGAGCAGTTCCGGCCAGTCCCAAAAAAAGCAGCCCTCCCAGGGCCACCATATCGATCCGGAAGCGCCCGGAAGCGATCAGGGCCAGCACCATCAGCAGTACACCCCAGGCCAGCAGTTTTTCTATCCCAATATAAAACCCCATTTCAAATATTCCTGCCAGCTGCTTCAGCACAGGGGATACAGACAATTTCTCCGTTTTCTACCCTGGCCCGCGGTTCCATCACTTTTTCGCCACAACTATTACAGGTAATGGATTTAAATATCCTGGCTTTTTCCGGAATATTATAGGTGATTTCTAAAACATCGACAACGTTGTCGAGCGGCTCAGATAAAAGCTGCTGCATGGCTTCGGAGCTTAGCTGCTTAAAACGTTCCTGCTCTTCAGCCGTGAATTCACCGCTTGAAATTTTTTGGCGAAGATCTGCCAGTTCCCGGTACTTATTATCGTCAAGTCCTTTGGCCACAATGCGCACTGCTTTCTGGTTGGAACGACGGGCAAATGTATAAACCGGCTTGCCGTAATCATAAAAGATCAGGTTGCCCTTACCAAATGTGCAGCCGGTAACATATTGAATGGCATCGATCGAGCAGTTGTCGTTTTCGACAATAGCAACAATCTCTTCGTCAATGTCGCGGTCGTTATCCAGGGCTTTTAGGGCAGCTTCTGCTACCCGGTAGCCTGTAGCCAAACCCATACAGCTGTGGCCGTGAAACTTAACTACTTCCTCCCAGCTCGCTAATTTTTTCAAAACAGATCCCTCCTCATGTTAAAAAGTATATATTATGTGCTATTTATCGGTCAATCACTTCATTCCGGTATCATCTGTCCGGCAATCCTATTAATCATTTTAGACTATCCCGGTACAGGGTGTGCAGTGTAGCGGGAATACTGGATCACAGTGCTTCGTCTCAGGGCTGATAGCCTGGAAGTTTGGGCTATGTGAATTAGTTGGATGTTATATGTAATTGATGATATAAACTTTCCAATCCTGCCTTTATTGGTTGGAGGGATTGTGAAGATCAGTGGTTTTTGAACCGAGGAGTATTCCGGCAAGTTCCGGGACAGAGTGGGCTAAGCCGGTGGGACCTGCTTTTTGAAGTTCTTCCAAAAGCCCGTACCCGTAAGTTACTGCTATTGAATCGATACTGCAGTCGTGGGCCCCACTGATATCATCCTTGTGATCTCCGACCATTACAGTTTGCCCTTTATCCAGGCTGTTGTTATGAGCCAGCAGGTATTTGAGCACATCTCTCTTTTTTGCCCTTGATCCGTCGTGGTTGGCCCCGGCAATACTGGTAAAGTAGTGGTCGATTTGAAAATGCTGCAGGATAGTTTCAGCAAAGCCGGTCAACTTGGAAGTAGCCAGGTATAACTTTTTGCCGCCCTGGCTGAGTTTTGCTAACATTTCGGGAACATAGGGGTAAAGCTTGTTTTCATAAAGCCCTTTTTCCTGGTAATACTGGCGAAAATAGGTGATAACGTGTTTGATTTCCTCTTCATTAAAGCCATAGTATTTTTGAAAAGAATGCTGAAGGGGCGGCCCGATAAATGGTTTTAATTGATCCAGGTTTGTTTCAATGCCAAGCTGTTTTAAAGCGTACTGCGCCGCCCTGGTTACACCTTCGGCTGAATCAGTCAGGGTGCCGTCAAGGTCGAATATTATATTTTTGTAACCTTTATTGTTCATGTCAGTGTTTCCGGCTGTGCCGTTATGCCTCCTGTAACTGTAGTTTATGTTTTTTCAGGTTAGTAAACAAACTTGATCTGTCAGCTCAAGTGTAACCCCTGATCTGCTTTCACTCAAAATTATAAACTAAAAACCAGGGATCTGTCGAATACTACAGATGCAGCACTGAATCAATAACTGTAGAGATAATATTTTTACAATAATTAAAACTTTTAGGCTTATCAGGCAGGATTTAATTTTTCGGTGGAGAAAGCATAATTATTACTTCATATCATAAACAGTGATCAAGAGTATCTTAACTGAACACTGGGACAAGGTGATCAGTATGAATGA
>SKXC01000168.1 GCA_007128625.1 Syntrophomonadaceae bacterium
AAGCTGAAGGTCCAGGTTATACTGGTTCTTCAGCAGGTCATGACGTTCATTTAACAGCTTAACAAAATGGTGTCCTACATTGCCTAATCCTGAAAGACATATCTTAATCTTCCTCATCATTAGACTCCCATTTTTCTAAGATGCTCTTCAGCTCTTCTTTATTATGTGCTGGAAGCTCCAGCAGTGGTTTTTTTAATTCCCCACCATAGTAACCTAGTATATCCATAGCTGCCTTTAAACCCGCCACGCCCCAGCGGGAAGTTACAGCAGCATTGGCTTCAAGGATTTGAAGCTGGATAGTTTTAGCTTCTTCATATTTGCCGGCATTGTACAGGTTTACTATATTTGAGCATTGGTTTGGCAGAATATTTGCCACTGCCAGTGTTCCCCCTGTAGCGCCCAGGCAGAGAGAAGCATAAAGAAAACTACCCGATCCGGCAAAAACAGAAAAACCAGGGGCAGAATTGGCCAAAATACCGGCTATCTGCACGATATCACCGGAAGAGTCTTTGATCCCGATAATATTTGGGTGCTTTGAAAGCTCAGAAACCAGGGGCACCGACATATTCACCCCGGTGTTTCTGGGCATATTGTAAAGAATAACCGGCACTGTCGAAGCCTCAGCAACTTCCATAAAAAAATATTTCAACGCATCATCGGTCATACTGCCCTTGTAGTAAGAAGGGGTTATAACCAGGACAGCATCAACCCCTGCTTCGGCACACCTTTTTGTCAATTTTATAGTAGCCCCGGTAGATTCACATCCCGTACCGGCGATAACAGGCTTATCCGATGAGAAATTCTCCCTGACAAAAGCTGCCAGCTTTACTTTATCGTCTTCATCCAGTAAAACAAATTCACCGTTGGAACCTAAAACCACCAGGCCTGTTAGCAAGGTTTTATCCCATTTTCCCAGGTTGCTCTTCAATTGATCATAGGCAATTTCTTCATTCTTAAATGCGGTTGCTATTGGTGCATAAACCCCTTCTAATATCATAGCAAAGTCTATACCCCCTGTTTTTAGTTTATATCCTTATTTGTTTGAGCTGCAGCAGACAAGATCTTTTAAATAAAAATCTTGTGGCTATTTTTATTGTCAGGCTCCTACACAAAATCAAAGCGACAGGTAAAATGACGCAGCACGGGAGCTTCATAGACTATTTTAAGGCCTTTTAGCTGATCTCGCTTTTTATAAATGCTCAAAACACTTTCGGCCACCACATCGATGTGAGCATTAGTATATACTCTCCTGGGAATAGCAAGGCGAACCAGGTCTAATTCAGGGTATATCAGCTCGCCCGAATCGGGATCTTTTTCTGTGAAGGCTGTGGTTCCAAGTTCAATTGCCCTGATTCCCGATTCTAGATATAATTCTACTACCAGAACCTGGGCCGGAAACTGACTTTGTGGAATGTGCGGTAAAAATTTTTTGCCATCAATATATACTGCATGCCCGCCCGGTGGTTTCACAACAGGCACTCCTTCTTCCTGGAGTCTTTCTGCCAGGTATGCTACCTGCTCAACCCGAAAACGTAAGTACGGGAGCTCCAAAACTTCCTGTAAACCTACCGAAAGCGCTTCCAGGTCTCTTCCAGCCATGCCCCCGTAAGTAGGAAAGCCTTCGTAAAGAATAGAGAGCTGGCAGGCATGCTGATGAAGAACTTCATCTTTAAAAGCCATAAAACCACCGATATTAACCAGGCCGTCTTTCTTAGAACTCATCATACACCCATCGCCATAGGAAAACATCTCCCGGGAAATATCGATTAATTCACTATCCTTATAGGCATGCTCTCTATCCTTGATAAAGTAACAATTTTCGGCAAAGCGGGCAGCATCAAAGTAAAGGGGGACCCGGTAACGACGACAGAGCTCTGCAGCAGACCGGATATTTTCCATGGATACTGGCTGCCCACCGTTGCTGTTGCAAGTTACCGTGATCAAGACAAAAGGGACCTTTTCTCTGCCGTGCTCTTTAAGAACATTTTCCAGCTTGTTCAGGTTAATATTGCCTTTAAAAGGATGATCTGCTTCCGGTTTTAACCCCTGGTCGATAACCAGGTCCAGGGGCGTAGCTCCCTTAAGCTGCATATGCGCTCTTGTACTATCAAAATGCATGTTACCTGGAACAATTGTTCCCGGCTTAATCAGCATTTCTGTAATGATATTTTCTGCCCCGCGTCCCTGGTGAGATGGCAGCACATAAGGATAACCGGTAATACTTGTGATTGTATCCTTTAAACGAAAATAACTGCGGGACCCTGCATAAGTTTCATCTCCCTGCATTAATGCCGCCCACTGAAACTGGCTCATGGCCGAAGTGCCGCTATCAGTTAGTAAATCAATATAAATGTCCTCAGAACCCAGGTTAAAAATATTGTATCCAGCCCGGGCAATTAATTTTTTTCTTTCTTCCCTGGTGGTCTGTTTTAACGGTTCTACCATTTTAATTTTATAAGGTTCTGGACCAATCTTTTTCATAATTAGCCTGCCTCCTAAAAGTATTGTCCTGCTTACGATAATTCAACCCGAGACCCACTTTTAATACCGGCTATTAAATATTCTCATTATTAATTAATTTTCTATACAATTATAACTTATCCTGCTTTAATTATTTTCAATTTCAACGATGGGACAACCATAGCCCGGTCGAACAAGCTATATACTATAATAAAAAGAAAGACCGGGAATACTGCTGGTCTAATTAAACAGCGGGTTATATTGCTGATAATATACGCTTGATTTCTTCAGGGGTATTTACAAGATAATCAGGATTAGCTTCCTGCAGTAATGAAAAATGATCATAGCCCCACATAACGGCGATAATCCTGATAGGAACTTTTTTACAGGCCATGACATCACGCAATTCATCACCGACATAAACGGCCTGGTCGCTCTTTATGCCAAGGTCGTTTAGGGCTTGCTTGATGGTGTGGTGCTTGCCAAACAAACTTGATGTGCAGCGAATATGATCAAATATTTCCAGGTCGTGAGCTGCCAGGAAGCTGTTTATATTTCTCACCGTATTAGAAGAAATAATACTTAAAACAAACCCCTGTTTTTTTAGATGATGAATTAGTTCCTTGATACACGGAAAGGGTTCGGCCGACTCGATGTACTCTGAATATATCGGTATAACTTCCCGAAAAAGACCGGGCAGCTTTAAAAATGATATTCCTGCTTTTTTAAATCTCTCCCTTATGGGCAAGGTTCTCATTTCTTCCAGCTCATCGCTGGAAAATCTTTTTAAATCATGCTTTTTGGAAAGCCGGTCATAGACTTTAAATAAAATTTGCCTGGTATCAGCCAGGGTTCCGTCAAAATCAAAAATAACTGCTTTTAGCATGGTTTATCCTTCCTGAGCTGGTGTTAGATCATCACAAATAACATCTTCATCCTCACAAGAACGCCGCTTGTCTCTCTCCAACTCATCAAGGCGCTCTTCCTCGGCTGTCCTGCTACCACCTACCCATCGATCCATAACCAGGCAGGCAGTTAAATCACCGGTTACGTTTACAGCAGTTCTGCTCATATCAAGAATCCGGTCTACCCCGATAATCAGGGCAATGCCAGATGCAGGTATACCAACACTGTCTAAAACCATAGCCAGAATAACTATTCCCACTCCGGGAGTGGCCGGGGAACCGATCGATGCCCCCACAGTAGTAACCAGGATCAAAAGCAGTGCAGGCAAACCCAGTTCAATGTTAAATACCTGGGCTAAAAAAACAGTAGCCGCAGCCTGGTAAAGAGCGGTGCCGTCCATATTGATACTGGCACCCAGGGGAATTAAAAACTGCGAAATCGAGGGACGCACTCCAAGCTTGTCCTCGGCTGTCTGCATCGACAGGGGCATTACAGCAGCTGAACTAGAAGTAGAAAAAGCCAGCAGCTGTACTTCTCTTACTGCAGCCAGGAAACGAATAGGGTTGTTTCGGGCAACCAGGGCGCCAATTATCAGGTAGGCAACAATCATCAGCAAAAGCCCCAGGATTACTGTACCCACGTAAACGGACATACCCAGCAGGGCATCAAGTCCGATTTCGATCGTAATTTGTGCCAGCAAACCAAACACTGCCAGGGGGGCCAGGAGCATGGCCCAGCGCACAACCGTCATGCATACTTCCTGGAGTGAACCCATCAAACTTAATATCGGCTGGGACCGACCCGGTGGCATTGACACCAGGGCCAGGCCGATAATCACCGCAAACAGCACTACATGAAGCATTTCCCTTTCAACCATGGATCCAAGTGGATTTTCCGGAATCAGGCTGACTACAATATCGGGAATGGTCTCGACAGCAGGGCTGTCGGGCGCTTCATCATTGTCAGTTACCACATCCTCGGGTTCTACTGTAACCTGGGCATAATCGGCATCAATATAGTGACCCGGGCCGATAAATGTACTTACACTTATACCAATCATAATTGCCAGTGAAGTGGTTAGTAAAAAATAGATAACCAGCCTGATCCCTACTTTTTTAAGTTGATCGATATCGTCGCTGGAAGCCAGGCCGCGAATTACCGAGGCAAGAATCAGCGGAACAACGATCATCTGGATCAAACCAAGAAACAGGTGACCGGGCATAGCCAGCCAACTGCCGACAATATCAGCAGTATCTTTATCAACAAAACCGGTTTGAGGTGAAAGTATAACCCCGGTAACCAGCCCCAGGGCCATACCAATCAATACTTTTAACCAGAGGCGACCCTTTATCATTCCCTGCAGGTACTCGACCAGGCTGGTTAAAGGCTTTGGATGTATCAGGTCCAAGTATTGTTTCATAATCGTTTCCTCCCTACTGAGCCAATTCTACATTATTTATATATCGTATTAGCTATTTTATCTTATAAAAAGCAAATCTACCATTTATTCCCCGGAAACAAAATGTTAAACTGTTATTACCTGCACCATGAGGAGGAAAAAGCATGTTTAAATTGTTTTCCATTATCATGTTTAATATTAAAGGTTGGAAACTGATAAAACAAATCGACAGCAATATAAAGAAGTCCATTGTTTTAGGTGCTCCCCATACCAGCAACTGGGATTTAGTAATAGCCATGGGTGGTTTTCACAAGATGAGATTCCCTTTAAAATTTTTTATCAAAAAAGAGTGGCTCCGGTTTTTCCCCCTTAATAAACTATTGTTGTCGGCGGGAGCGGTCAGCGTAGACAGGAGCAAACACAATACCATGGTTGAGAGCATGGCGGAATTAATAAGAAATTCAAAAGAAGATATAGGCCTGCTGATTACTCCTGAAGGAACCAGGAAACGCAACTGCAAGTGGAAAACCGGTTTTTATTACACAGCACTGAAGGCACAGGTCCCCATCGTATTAACCTACCTGGACTACTCCAAAAAACTGGCAGTTTTTGGCCCGGCTTTCTGGCCCAGCGGCAATTTTAAAATAGATATGCAAATCATTAAAGAACATTATAAAGATGTCGTCCCCAGGTATCCTGAAAATTTCTGCCTGGATATATACCCTGAAGATGAAAAACCCGGTAACCCTGATCAGTTTGATGCACAAGCGTAATATAGAAAAACAGGGATGACACGATCAAGCATATAAAATAACACCGGCTATTTTACTTCTCATCTAAAATATCAGGAAATCAGCCACTCCAAGATTACTTCAGTCTCCTACCACGGCTTTTAATTTTTTATTTAAGGTCCAGGTGGCTATATATTTTAAACCGGGACAAATAAATGGGGGCTCTTTCATTATCCAGCCTCCGGGCAGGCCTTTTGCCCTGGCTGTCATTTCAAAATGGCTCATGGCTATACCCATATCGATGTTCTGAAGACGAACCTTGCTTATGATCCTGTTTATCATTATATTTTCTTTCATGTAAAAATGAAATTTATCACTGCCATCTTTTATTATCCTCCAGGGCTGGCGATTGGAAGCTGAAGGACCCATGCGAACAGCTTCAAGAACATCTTTGTATTCATTAGCCTCTGCTTCTGAAAGCGCTGTGTCTCCATCACCCTTTAAAAAGAGAGCTGACCACGGTTTACGTTTTTTGGATCCCTCTATGAAGCGAATCAGGCTGTCGGCAGTTGAAATTTTTTCTTCCGGCCAACCAACCGGAGTTATGGCCGGCAGCAGTTCGTTTGATGCCAGGTTTATCCTGTTGGCAAAAGCAGCCCGTTTAAATGTGCCCCCCAACCAGCAGGTCCCCAACCCAAGGCTGGTTGCTTTTAGAATAATATTTTCCAGGCAAAAACCGAGGTCTTCATGAGCCCCCTGTTGATCATCAATTGCTCCCAGGAGATAAAGACGAGCCCCCCTGATAAACCCGTAAGTACCCAGGCTGCGCAGTTCTTTATTTTTCAGTGGTTCAAGATCAAGCAGTTGAAACCTCGGGGTAGTCCCAAAAGGTCCGGACCCAATACCCTGAATGTAATCAGTTAGCTCATTTTTAACTGAATCTCCAACTGTTTTGTCAGCATACCTGCGCACTGATTTTCTTAGTTTAATTGTTTCCATAACATTAAAATCTATCATTTCTTTTTTGTGTTCATGGCAATAATTAAAGCTCACCCTTTTATTAATTTTTTAAAGCTGGTTAATATTTTATTGCAATCCTGGGCATGTAACAACCCCTGTTGTATTTCATTGGATATAATATTACAAATTAAAAAGACTATCTGCCAAAAACCACTGAACCGGCTTGAATGCTATTAGAATTTCTTGTTAACCCTGAAGGAGCTAATGATTAAATAAAGGTATAAACCATTATTATTTAATGATGATTGAAGGGAAATCATAACCACAAGCAGAAAATACTTAGAAAGATCGATCATTGAAAGGAGCGTATAAATTGTTTATCTCCTATCCTTTATACATCCTGCGTTCAGTATTAACCATTACAGGCAATATCTTAAAAAAAGGACTCCGCCCACCAGATTACATTATTTTTACCCTGCAAGGCTCTTATCCAGACCTGCGCCTGCCCCCGGAAGGGTTTATACAGAAAAAACTTAAAGCCCGGGTAAAAAGCCTGCAGGAACTGGAGAAAGATTTCCAGTCAGTCGGCAGGAGTCCCCGTATCAAGGGTGTTATTCTTATCCTGGGGAGCCTCGCTCTTCCCCTGTCCCAGATCCAAACCCTGACCCAAATGATCAAAGATCTCCAAAACAGGGGCAAGGAAGTGATCACCTGGGCCACCAACTATGATACCCAAAGCTATTCTTTGGCTGCAGCAGGAGACCGAATCCTGCTTCAGGAAGGCGGCATAATCTACACCCTGGGCTTTGCCAACCGGCATCTCTACATGAAAAATGCCCTTGACTGGTGCGGAATAGAATTTGATGTGGTCCAGATCAGTCCCTATAAATCAGCAATGGAACAGTTTGTGAGATCTGATATGTCAAAAGAAGTCAGGGAAATGATTGATTGGCTGATGGATTCCCACTATCAGCAGTTTGTAAGGGCCATTGCCCAGGGCCGCAAACTTGATGAAAAGTCGGTGCAAAAACTGATCGGACAAACGCCTCTTTATGGGGAAAATGCCATAAATGCCGGTGCTGTTGACGATATAGTCAATGCTGAAAACCTCTCTGCATTCCTGGGAAGCGAGAAAAAGCCCGCACGCCTGGCCAGCTGGGATGAATGCGGGAAAAGCCTCCCTCGTCCCCTGCCTCCTCTACCGGGTAAACACATTGCCCTACTCCGTGTACAGGGTAATATTGTCGATGGAAAAAACCAGCGTCCACCCGGCCGGCCTCCTTTGCCCATTCCCTTTCTGTTTGATGAACAAACCGGGGATTTAAGCTTTGTTCAGCAGGCCCGGCAGGTCCTAAAAGATAAAAAAGCCGGGGCTGTTTTGCTATACATCGATTCCAGGGGCGGATCTGCTGCTTCTTCGGAAGCCATTACAGCAATTCTGCAAAAAATTGCCGCAAAAAAACCTCTGGTAGCCCTGATGGGTTCGGTAGCCGGTTCCGGGGGCTACTATGTGGCCACCCCGGCCTCCTATATTGTGGCCCAGCCTGCAACTATTACCGGTTCGATCGGGGTTATCTCGGCCAAAATTGTTAATTCCCGCCTAATGGAGCGGCTCCTTTTAAACCGGGAAACCATCCGGCGGGGCCAAAAAGACCTTTTTGCTTCTCCCGAAGAACCTTTTACTGATGAGGAAAGGGAAAAAGCTTGGGATTTTATCAATTATATTTACGGGCTTTTTATCAAGCGAGTCGCAGACAGCCGCAATATGAATACTGAAGATGTAGATCTGGTTAGCCGCGGGAAAGTCTGGACCGGTGAACAGGCCCTCGAACATGGCCTTGTCGACGAACTGGGCGGCCTGGAAACTGCCCTTACCCGGTTACGCAAGGAGGCCAACCTGCCGCAAAGTGCACCCCTTGTTGAAATGCCTTTCCCCAGGAGGGAAACTGCGCCCATTACCGCTGCAACAAACTGGTTAAATTATGCCCTGGACAATCTAGCCCGGATGCAAAAAAGCCAGGCCCTCCTCGCCGGCCCCCTGTATTTTCACCAGATAGCTGACCGTAAAACAGGTATACCCTATTAATAAATAACAGCTTTTTACCTGTTAAAATAGTTATGCAGTAAAGCTTATTTGGTTTGAGACATCTGAACATAAAAATTCCCTTTAAACTATTTTAACCTTTGGGCAGGACGCCGGTTGAAAAAGAAATGTTTTTGACACCTTCATTTAACAACAGGCTATTAGTAAAAAATAAATTTTGTAATCAAAAGTCATGAGCAAGATTCTACCAGGCTGCCCGGTAGACTTCCAGAACCTCTTCTGCCCCCATGACCAGGCGTGGATTGTAAACTATGCATCCGTCCGCCAGCGACAAGTCGGCCGCCTCGGCCAGCCCTTCTTCAGGCACACCAACTTCACGTAGTTTCTGGGGCAGCCCGATTTTTTTGGTCAGTTCCCAAACTGCTTCAGCAGCGGCTTTTCCGGCTTCTTCATCGCTTAAATTATTAACATCGAGACCCATGGCTCCTGCAATAAGGGCATAAAGATTGGCGCATTCCTCCAGGTTAAAAAGCATCACGTGGGGAAGGAGAATACTATTCCCCACTCCATGCGGCACATTAAAGAGGGCGCCGATACAGTGAGCCATGGCATGGTTTAAACCAAAAAAAGTAGTGCCGCAGGCTATACCGGCTATCGCAGCAGCAAGCTGCTGCTGTCCTCGATAAAACAGGTTTTCCCCTTCTTCAATGCAGAGAGGCAGGTACTGAACCATCATCCTGATCGCCTGCAAGGCCATACCATCTGCTATGGGCTGGCGGTTCAGGGTATGAATTGCTTCAACAGCATGCGAAAATGCATCCATCCCTGTACCTGCAGTCAGATGAGGAGGCAGACCGGCAACCATGGTCGGGTCCAGGATGGCTCTGTCGGGAATGATAAAGTCGTCATAGATAAAATCCTTGACATTCCGCTCCCAGTCTTTTATGACAGCATACTTGGTAACCTCACTGCCGGTTCCGGCAGTGGTTGGTACCACAACATGGGGAGTTTGAGGCCTTGAAAGCATCTGGACCCCTGAGTAATCCTTTAGCCTCCCGCCTTCCTTCATGACCACTGCCATACCCTTGGCTGTATCGATAACACTGCCGCCGCCAACACTGACCAGAATATCGGCCTCCTTCTCAAGAGCAAAGGCTGCTCCTTCGTCGACCAGGTGAAAGCCTGAATCCTGGCTGCACTGATCGTAAGTGCCGGCATAACGCCGGCCCAGGACTTTCTCAACCTTTTCTGCCAGGCCGGCCTCAACAATGCCCTTGTCGGTAACAATCAGCCCTTTTGAACAACCAAGGCTGTCTATTTCCAGGCCGATATCTTTAATACTGTTTTCACCAAAAATAATTTTGGTAGGGCTGTTATATTCAAAAGCGAGGTCGCGATCATATGACATTACCATTTAACCTCCCTGTCCCCGGTAATTTTAAAAACCAAAAGTGGAACGAATTTCACCAAACCATTTAGCATATTCTGCTCTTTCTTCCTCACTCATCTCTGTTAAAAAGCGGGTATCTACCTGTGCCGCCAGATCAACCAGGCGGATGCTGGCTTTCACATAACGGACGATTTCGGGCAAAGCGCCCTTAAGCCTGATTTTTCCCTGCATCATTGCCTTTACTACATCAAGCTCTTTTTCCATTACCGCCTGCCAGCGCTCAAATTCACCGGTTAAAACATAATCTGCATTTTCTCCTGCTTCGCGGGGCACCAGCCTGACAGATCGACAGTCACCGTGCCACAGGTCCATCAGCATAAAGATATCATCACTCAAACCGATTTCCGGGTTGGCAAGAATATGGATGACAACCGTTCCCTCCCAGGTTTTGGCTACCTCCTTGTAATTTTCATCTTCCTGGATCAGCTTTTCAAATGCAGCCACCCATTCCGGTGTCCCCATAATAAATGGTTTTTCCGCCCCGGACAGCCGCTCTTTAACCATATCCTGGTAGGCTTTCTCCCATTCTTCAGTTCCATAAGTGTAAGTCATGTCAGTACTCCTCCCACGAGATTGTTATAACTTTATAAACAGGCAGATGTTAATTAAATTAT
>SKXC01000153.1 GCA_007128625.1 Syntrophomonadaceae bacterium
TAAATACTATAACAAAAAGTAGGCCTGTGCAAAATTCAACCAGGGGGTAACGGGGGCTGATCAGGGCTCTGCACTGGCGGCAGCGACCCCGTAATGACAGGTAACCTAAAACAGGAATCAGTTCGATTAAACCAAGCAGCCTGCTGCAGTAGGGGCAGCGTGAAGGCGGTCTTATAATGGAAAGATTGCGGGGCAGCCGGTATACTATCACGTTTAAAAAACTGCCGAAACAAAGACCGGTAATAAAGATTATTACAATTAGTAAGACCTGGCCTGGATTAGACATTTAATCGATTCCTTGTATCATGCAGGTATTTTGTGTTACTGCCGCACCTGGTGCCCGGGGATCATGTAAGCCTGATTTTTATTTTGTTTCTATGCTTTAGTTCATATCCCTGCTTAAAATAATTATTTTTATAAAAAAATTTCAAATCTTTTCTTTGCCTTTCCGGGCGGATCGGGATATACTGGGTTTTAGTTTATAAAATTGTATCCCACGTCATTTTACGAATTTTTTTAAAACACCGCAAATACTTGTTGTCTCCGGGTAAAAATGTGGCATTTGGAGTAATCAGTAAATTGTTACCGTCAAATCTATTTAATTATGATAGGAGTGTGGCCATGGAAAGGTCTAACCGTCGACGGGTTGATCAAGCTTTAATGAATGCTGCTTCGATAATACAGGAACAGAGGCAAAAAATTCTCGATGAGCAGCAGCTAACCGGGAAGCCTCTTGGCAAATTGTTAGTTGAAAAGGGACTTGTCAGTGAAGAAAAAATGATTTCAGTTATGGAGAAGCAGCTAAATATAACCCGGGTTAACCTTTTGAGCAAGGAAATTAATTATAGCATTATTGACTGTATTCCCATCGAAATGGCCCGGCGCCACAAGGTAATTCCCCTGTCAACAAGCAGTGAAAAACTGGTGCTGGTTATGGCTGATCCGTTGAACCTGGCTGCCATAGATGATGTGGCTATGGTTTCTGGCCGAGAAGTTGTTCCCGTTATAGCTTCGGAAATTGATATAGCTAATGCCCTGGATCATTATTGTTCGATGAGCGCTCAGGGGCAAAAAGATCATAAAGAACAAAAAAACAGTTTTGATCAAAAAGAAAAAAGCCCGGATATGCGATCAAAGGTTAATGATGCCCCGATTGTTAAAATGGTTAATTCAATGATCAGCAGGGCGCTGGAAGAAGAAGCCAGCGATCTGCACTTAGAACCTACGAATGAAGGGCTGCGTATCAGAATGAGGGTTGATGGTGTTCTTCACGATCTGGCTTTTCCCCCTCGCTTTAAACAGGATCACATCATATCCAGGGTTAAAATAATGGCCGACCTGGATATTGCAGAGAAAAGAATGGCCCAGGATGGAAATATTCAACATGAAGAAGATAATAAAATAATCAACCTGCGGGTTTCGACCATGCCGACAATTAATGGTGAAAAAGTGGTGATCAGGATCCTGGAGCGAAAAAAAATAATTTTACCCTTGGAGAAACTGGGTTTTTCCCCGGCCAACCACAGGGCTTTTCAGCGTTTGCTTCTAAACCAGTCGGGAATGGTTTTGGTCACCGGTCCAACCGGCTGTGGTAAAACAACCACGCTGTATTCTGCTCTAAATTATTTAAACAAACCCAAAGATAACATAATAACCGTTGAAGACCCGGTGGAATACCGGCTTAAAGGGATAAACCAGATTCAGGTTAATCGTCGAATAAACCGGACGTTTGCCAATACCCTGAGATCAATTTTGCGCCAGGATCCGGATATTATCATGGTTGGTGAAATAAGAGATTTAGAGACAGTTAAAATTGCCACCCAGGCGGCTTTAACCGGTCACCTGGTTCTTTCTACACTGCATACTAATAGTGCCGCCGGTGCAGTTGCACGTTTAACGGATATGGGCCTTGAACCGTTTATGGTCACCGCTTCCACGGTTGGTGTAGTTGCCCAGCGCTTAATCAGGAAAATTTGTCCGCATTGCATTGAAGAATATCACCCCGATGTAGAAGAAAATCATTTTTACTGTAAATATTTTAAAAAAGAACCGCCTTCAGTGCTTTACCGTGGAGCAAAATGTAACCGCTGCAATCAAACCGGTTATCGCGGTCGCACCTTAATCCAGGAGCTAATGGTATTAAACCAGGACCTGCAGGATTTAATTTTACAGAAAGCGCCGGCTTTAATTATCCAGCAAAAAGCAGTTGAACAGGGAATGCTGACACTGATTAGTGACGGCCTGCGCTGCCTGGAGGCAGGGGTTACAACCGTTGGAGAAGCAGTCCGAGCAACATTTAGCAGTGTTTTTGATAACGAGATAACTGGCTATGCTGAAAACAGTCTATTTTTTGCCAGGCTGCATGAAGAAAGCAGCTGATCCTTACAGCATCATGCCTTTTTGAAGGGCGGAACATATGATTAATAAAAAGAGCACAAATATATATGCATTTACCCTGATTGAACTGCTTTGTGTGGTAAGCCTGCTTGCTTTAATATGTGCCATTGCCGCACCTGCTTTTCGGGATCTAAGCCACAGGCGAAACTTAAATATTGCGGCCAGGACAATGGCCACAGAAATGCGAAAAGTTCAGCAAAGGGCCATAATGGCTGGCTGTGGCCAGATCATTGAATTTGTCAGCAGTAACCGCTACCGGGTTACCGATGGCAAGACTGAAGAAAGATATAATGTCTTTCTGCCGGAAGGAATAACCATTCGGAATGTCAATTTTCCCAGGTTTGAAAATGTCCATTATCTTCGTTTTAATTATAACGGGTCTCCAAGCAGCGGTGGAACTGTAACCTTTGAAAATTCAGGTGGTGATCTTCTTTATGTGATTGTTGCCCCGGTTACCGGGAGGGTAAGAATTTCCGAAGATCCACCGGAACACTGGGAATTTGAACCGTAATTCCAGGAATAATTAAAGGTTATGAAGGTAAAAGCTTAAAAAGTGTTTTATGAATTATTCACTTTACAAAGTTGGAAATGAGCTCAAACAAATAAATTTAAAATAGTAACTGTTTTATTTGCTTGTAATCTGTTAGACTGAAAACGTAGTTTTTATCTCTGGCAGCGGCAAAATATGGCATGATAAAGCAGGATTTTTGTAACAAATACGGGAAAAGTATATTTAAAAGCAGTTAACAGGCTCTTTACATCTGCACGGGCAATTATCAAATATTATAGTAACGGAAGGTAAATTTATGTCTGAACGTCTGGATAGTTTTAGAAAATTGTTAAAACCCAATAATATTGATGCTATGCTGATCACCAACTCACTGAACCGACGCTATTTGAGCGGTTTTGATGGATCCAGTGGAGTGTTGTTAATTGGACATGATCAGGCTTACCTGGTTACCGATTTTCGCTATATTGAGCAGGCAAAAGAGCAGGCGGCGCAATTTGATGTGCAGCGCTGGCAGGATGATTTGATAAAAAGCCTGGTCCCCTTGATTGAGAAAGCGGGCTGGACGAAGCTGGGTTTTGAGTCGAAAGATGCGGTTTATGCAACTTACCAGGAAATGGCAGAAAAACTACCGGTTGATATGATTCCTTTAGAAGATGTCGTTGAAAACCTGCGTATGGTAAAAAGCGATCAGGAACTAAAGGTTTTAAGCCGGGGAGCGCAAATCCTGGATCAGGCCTTTGACTATATTTGTTCAATAATAAAACCGGGCATGATGGAAAGAGATCTTGCCCTGGAACTTGAAATTTATCTCCTCAGGCAGGGAGCAGAAGAGACTTCATTTCGCTTTATTGTTGCTTCTGGAGAACGAGGAGCTATGCCGCATGGCCTGGCTTCGACAAAAGTGATGAAAAAAGGTGAACTGGTGACGATCGATTTCGGCGCTGTGTTTGACAGTTATGCTACAGATATGACCCGAACCCTGTCTCTTGGAAAAGCAGATCAGCGTCAGCGTGAAATATATAATCTTGTTCGCGAGGGGCAGCAAAAGGCTGCTGATGCCGTTAACCCGGGATTGAAAGGAAGTGAACTGGATGCCGTGGCCCGTAATTTATTTGATCAAGCCGGATATGCCCAGTATTTTGGGCACGGGCTGGGCCATGGGGTTGGCCTGGAAACTCACGAGCTGCCGGTTTTAAATTCCAAAAGTAAGACCATACTTCAACCGGGCATGGTCATAACCATTGAACCTGGTATTTATATACCCGGATGGGGAGGAGTTCGTATTGAAGATATGGTTGCGGTTACCGATAGAGGCGGAGATGTTTTGACAAAAAGCGCAAAGCAATTGATAAATATTTAATTGTTTAAAGAAGGGCAGGTTAGTGTATGATTTCAACCAGCGATTTTCATAACGGTATTACAATAGAAATGCAAGGTGAGATTTACAGCGTACTGGAGTTTCAGCATGTAAAGCCGGGAAAGGGAGCTGCTTTTGTGCGATCGAAGTTAAAAAATTTACGCTCAGGTTCGATCATTGAGCATACATTTCGAGCTGGAGAAAAAGTGGCTAAAGCACACCTGGAGCGCAAGGAGATGGAATACCTGTACCGTGAGGATGATTTATTTCACATGATGGACCTGGAAACATATGAACAGATTACTATAGCAAGTGAAAAAATAGGCAGCGGGGTTAAATTTTTAAAAGAAAATGATCACTTAAACGTGTTGATGCATGGTGAAGAAGTAGTCGGCGTCGATTTGCCGGTTACAGTAATTTTAAAGGTTACAGATACTGAACCAGGTTTAAAAGGTGATACCGCTTCCGGCGCCACTAAATCAGCTACAATGGAAACAGGACTGGTGATCCAGGTGCCCCTGTTTATTAACAATGGTGATTTAATTAAAATCGACACTCGCAGCGGAAATTATATTGAAAGAGCTTAAAAGAAAGAGCTTAAAAAAATTATAGGGAGGGATTGCTAATTATGACCGATGATTTAAAGGCCCATGTTTCGCATTTAAGAGGTTTTACAGAGGGACTCGATCTGGGTGAAGAGAGTAAGGAACAAAAAATTCTGCACCGTATTGTTGCCTTACTGGAAGAAATTACCGATGAAATTGAGCATTTAAGGGCAGACTACGAAGAGCTTATCGAATACACAGAAGCTATTGATGATGATCTCACTGACATTGAGGAAGATTATTACGAGGACGAAGAAGATAATTTTGAAGATGGGTTTGAAGAATATGAAAACGGGTTTTCAATTGAATGCCCCAACTGCCGGGAGATAGTGGTTGTAAACGAAAATATCCTTGATCAGGACTCTTCAATCGAAGTTACCTGCCCCGGTTGTGGTGAAGCTGTCCTGGTTGATGATGAAGAATGGCACCATGATTTTGAAGAATTGCCCGATGTTGATCAAGAAGATAAAAAAGAAGAGTAACTGCCTTTTTAATGAACATAATTTTGACCAGAGAATGAAACCGGTTTAAAATTGAAGCGGTTACTGAAATCTGCTATAATTGAAGAGGAAAGCATCGAGAAAGTTTTGATCTGAAAGGTTTTAGATTGACAGTCAATTGATTAAAAGGAGGTACTATGATGACCAAAGAAGAAGCTCGTTCATTACCGTCTGAGCTCGGTGTGGTTAAGATTGCAGAAGAAGTTGTTTCGATTATTGCCGGCCTGGCAGCTACCGAAATAGAAGGCGTTGCTTCCATGAGCGGGGGGATTGCCGGTGGGATTGCTGAAGTCCTGGGCCGTCGTAATCTATCGAAGGGAATAAAAGTTGAAGTTACGACTGAAGAAGCAAAAATTGATATATTTATTGTAGTTAAATACGGAGCCCGCATTCCTGATGTGGCCTGGGATATCCAGGAGGGAGTTAAAAAAACTGTCGAAGAAATGACCGGTTTGCGTGTTTCCCAGGTTAACATTCATGTTCAGGGAGTTCAATTCCCCCACAAGGAAGATGAAGAAGAGGAAATAGAAGCCGGTGAAGTAGAAGAAACTAAATAGAAACTAGCTGGATATTTTATCCAAGTAAAGGGGGAATAAAGATGAAAGCAATTGCACGGGTGATCCTGGTTTTCCTGGCGCTTCTGTTTATCGGTGCTGCTCTTTTTCTGCTTGTGGTAAACTATGACCTGGTACCGCAGCTTGCTGTAAGTTTGCCCGAATGGGCCGGGGAAAATGTCGTGTTAGCAGTTGTCGCAGCTTTGCTGCTGCTGGCCCTTATATTTCTTTCACTGGGTTTTAGAAAATCAAAACAGCCAAGTACTGCTGTTTTAAAAGGAAACGAATACGGTGAAGTTGCCATTTCGATTACTGCTATCGAGAATATGGTCCTGCGGGTAATCCAGCAAACCAGGAAGATAAAAGATGTCAGCAGGGAAGTTACTCATACCCAGGACGGTTTGATCATCAAGGTGACCATCAGGGTTATGCCGGATGTTTCAATGCCTGAATTAATCAGAGAACTGCAGTCGAAAATTAGTGAATATGTTGAAGAGATAACCGGTATAAACATTCACGAGGTAAAGGTGATGGTCGAAAATATTATTGTAGATCAGGCTCCATCCAAAAAGTAGGGCTGATACAAGGAAATAAAGGGGGAGCATATATTGTCTGAAATGAACTGGTTAGTAGTTATCAGCAAACACTGGGGAAAAATATTAGGAGGTCTGCTTGGTTTAATCTTTGCCTTGCTTGTAATTAATTACGGGTTTTGGTGGAGTGTCTTTATATTTATATGCATTGGTATAGGTTTATTGATCGGCTGGAAACTCGATTTAGATAATGATATAGGGGCTTCTATAAAGCGCATCTTTACAAAAAAAGATGACCTGGAATAAGCTGCAATTTGAAAATTATACCAATATCACATAATAATTGTGCTGTTCGACAGCTAACAACTTGCAGTGCGGAGGTAGCAGCCTATTGTCGCGTCGTTTAGCAAGAGAGGTGGCTTTTACAGCCCTTTTTCAAATCGATATCGGCAGGTGCGGCGTGAGACAAGCCCTGCTGCGTTCTTTGGAAGGCTCAAGTTTTAGCAGTGAAGAGGAGCAATTTATAAATAACCTGGTAACCAAAACTGTCGAGCATCAGGACCACCTGGATCAAATCATAAAAAAGCACCTGGTTAAATGGGAACTGGAGCGTATTTCTGCTGTTGATCGAAACCTGTTGAGGCTGGCCCTGTATGAAATCTTGTTCTGTGTCGATATACCTTACGCGGTATCGATCAATGAAGCTTTAGAATTAGCCAAGAAATTTGGCAGTACTGAAGAAGCAGTTGGCTTTATTAACGGTGTTTTAGATCGTGCTGTAGGAGAAGCTTTTGGTAGAAAAACTTAAGCGGCATTTGTACCTGGGTCTGGATACATCTGCATATACGACATCGCTCGCTCTTGTTGATCAGGAGGAACGGCTTCTTTTTGACAGCAGACTGCCCCTGGGTGTTGAAAAAAACAGTTTAGATTTACGACAGTCTGAGGCAGTATTTTCTCATATAAAAAACCTTCCCTTAATCTGGCAGGGTGATTCAGCTTTTATCAAAGAACATTATCTGGCAGCGGTGGCTGCAGCAACCCGTCCCCGTCCCGATGATCAGTCATATATGCCTGTTTTTAAAGTAAGCGAGGCCTTTGGTTTGTTTCTTGCCCAAACCATGGGCCTTAAATTTTTATCCTCCTCGCATCAAGAAGGACATATTTATGCCGGTTTATGGTCGGCCGGACTGCAAAGCGGTCGATACCTGGTTTTACATCTTTCCGGAGGTACAACCGAGATTGTTTCTGCTGAAGAAATAAGACCCGGTTGTTTAGATATAGAAATACTTGGAGGGAGCGCCGATTTAAATGCCGGCCAGTTTATTGATCGGTTAGGCCTGCTTATGGGGCTTGATTTTCCAGCCGGCCCGCAGTTGGAAAAACTGGCAGAAGAAAGTAAAGAGGAAATCAGGCTGCCGGTTGCAGTGAAGGACAACCTGATCAGTTTTTCCGGGCCGGCCAGCCAGGCTGAACGCATGATTGATCAAGGATTAAACCGGGAGGACCTGGCCAGGGCCATTGAAGTTTGCATCGCTGATTCACTAATCTCTGCAGTAGATCATATTTTGTTTAAAAAAGATCATTTCCAGGGATTGCTTGCCGTAGGAGGTGTGATGTCCAACATGTTTATCAGGGAACGTTTTATGAATAATCTCAAAGAGTTAGATGCCGGACTGGATATTTATTTTGCTGATCCAGCCTACACTTCTGATAATGCAGTAGGACTGGCCGTGCAGGCTGCACGCCGTTTTAATAATTATAAGAAAAATATTCGCTAAAATTACTTACTATTAAAACTTTAAGAGGAATTTCTCAAATTGTGGCGAAGATAACAACAACAGATTGCCTAGTTAAAGGCTTGGCCTTAATCGAATATTTGACTACAACTGGAGGGAGGATTAGTGAAAAGTATCAGGAATTGTAACTGGGGAAAAAGTTAAGTAATTTCTTTAGGGAGAGAGGGAAAAATGTCCAAGGTATTTTTTAGCAGCTGGAATGGAAAATTATACGATGAACGAAACAAGAAATCAGATCAAAGGATTGATCTAGAAAATTTGGATGTACCCCCTAAGCTTGAAGGTAAAGATTTAAAGGCCTTTATCGGTTGGGCGGGCCTGGTTATCGTTGACCAGGAATTAAATGTTGTGGAAGCATTAAAAGAGTATTTCAAAAGTGTACAGCAGGAATCTTGCGGCCGCTGCATTCCATGTCGGGCCGGCAGTAAAGTAATTGCCGATCGCCTGGAAAAGTTAATCGAGGGCAGGGGCAGCAAGAAAGACCTGCTCTTTTTAAAAGAGATCAGCAAGCTAATCAAGGATAGTTCGCTTTGCGAGCTTGGCATGTCTTCGCCGGTTCCTTTACTGCATGCGCTGGAACATTTTGAAGAAGATTTTACCAATTATTTAAACGAAGATCGACCTGCTGGTAAAAATGGCCTATCTTACAGGCCTATTTTAACTGCTCCATGCCGTAATGGTTGTCCTGCTCATATTAATATTCCTAAATATATCGAGTGTATAAAAGAAGGCGATTATGAAACAGCCCTGGCGGTGAACCGTGAGAAAACTCCACTGGTCGGCACCCTGGGACGGGTTTGTGTCCATCCCTGTGAATCAAATTGTAACCGCCAGCCCTATGATCAATCTTTATCAATCAGGCTGTTAAAGCGGTTTGCGGCAGACTTTGGTGCCAAGAATGGTTATGATAAAAAGGCCAGCTATCCCAAGCCGGCTGCAGGTGCCGATAAAGTAGCTGTTGTTGGGGCCGGGCCGGCCGGTCTGAATGCTGCTTACCAGCTGGCTCAAAAAGGTTACTCTGTCACCATTTACGAAGCCCTGTCTGTAGCGGGTGGTATGCTGGCAGTCGGGATTCCCAGTTACCGGTTGCCCCGTGACATTCTTAAGGCAGAAATCGGGTTGGTGGAAAGCCTTGGTGTGGAAATAAAGTACAATACCCGGATCGGGGTGGATATAAGTTTAGACGACCTCTGGGGTGAAGGTTACAAGGCAATATTTATTGCCAACGGTCTTCACGAAAGTGCAACCATGGGCTGCAAAGGGGAAGACGCCGGTTATAAAGGTTATATGCCCGGTGTGGAGTACCTGCGCAAGATGAACCTGGGTGAAAAGGTTGAGTTAGGCGATCGGGTGGCCGTTATCGGTGGTGGTAATGTGGCCATGGACTGTGCCCGTTCTGCACTGCGCCTCGGTGTGAAAGAGGTCAACCTGATTTATCGCCGCAGCAGGAAGGAAATGCCGGCCAACGAGGCCGAAGTGGATGCTGCTGAAGAAGAAGGTATCATATTCCATATGCTATCCAATCCCACCTGCATCCTCGAGGAAGGCAGTTGTGTCAGCGGTCTGCAGTGCATCAGGATGAGGCTGGGTGAACCCGATGAAAGTGGAAGACGGCGTCCGGTGCCGGTGGAAGGGTCAGAGTTTGTTTTGGAGGTTGACACCGTTATTCCAGCTATCGGCCAGGTTGCCGATTATTGTTACATGACTCCAAGCTGCGGGCTTGAACTGACCAAAAAAGGAACCCTGGCTGCCGACTCCCAAACTATGGCTGCAGATGCACCGGGCATATTTGCCGGTGGAGATGTTGTCCTCGGCGCCGCAACAGTGATTGAGGCGATCGCTTCTGCCAACCGTGCCGCAGAAGCAATTGATAACTATATAAAGACCGGAAAAAGCACAGTCAGTTCACAGGTGGTAAAGGAAAGTCATGTAGAAAAAATGGGCGTCTATAAAGAGGAAATTGTTCCGGAAATGGTTGGCGGAAGAGAACGCCTGGAAGAAGAAGTATGTCCGGTTAAAGAAAGGCTGCAGGGCTTTGATGAAGCTGAACTGGGCTTCAAAAATCCATCTGAAGTGATTAATGAAGCGGAACGCTGTATCAAGTGTTTACGCCTGGGCATGGCCATTATATAACCGAGGGGAGGATATTAATAAGATGAAAACAGTAAACCTACAAATTGATGGTAAAAAGATATTTGCTGAAGAGGGCACGACTATTCTGGAGGCAGCCCGGCAAAACGGAATCGATATTCCCACTTTATGCTACCACCCCCGGTTAGCTCCACTTGGTCATTGCCGTGTCTGTATAGTTGATATCGAAGGAATAGAAAAACCGATAACATCCTGTGATAATCCGGTCGCCGAAGGAATGGTAGTTACAACCAGTACACCGGAAATTCAAGAAATGCGCAATCAGATCCTGGTCTTGTCTTTATCGACACATCCTTATAAAGACTGCCTGACCTGCGAACGAACAGGAACCTGTGAATTACAGGAAAAGGCTTACAACTTCCAGGTTGAATTGCCGGAACAGCTTGAGCGAGAAGTTCCTGTAGAAAAGTCAGCCGATAATCCTTATATTGTTCGTGATGAGGACAAATGCATTCTTTGCGGGCGCTGTGTCCAGGTTTGCCGCTCCGGTCCGGGCTGTTTTGTCTACGACTTGATTGGAAACGGGGTAAATACCAGGGTAGTTCCCTATCATGACGGCAAAGAGGTTTCGCTGGAAGAAGCTGGATGCATATTCTGTGGGCAATGTGTTGATGTATGCCCTGTTGCGGCATTATCTGAAACAGGAAGAGCCGCCGGAGGCAGGGAATGGGAATTAACCCGGGCTCCGGGAGTTTGTGTGGAATGTTCGCTTGGCTGTGTATTAGAAAGGCAGGCTTCTGGAGATGAACTGATCAAGGTTACAGTGCCCACTGAAGGAGATAAAGTCAGCTGGCTTTGTAAAAAAGGCAAGTTTGGCGTTCATGAACTCGATCCAGAAACGATTTTGGCCCCCCTTCTGCTCCAGGGTAAGGAATACGCAGAAATTGATTATGATCAGGCAGTTAAGCAGGCGGCAACGAGTATGCTGGATATTAAAAATAGTTCCGGTCCCGGAGCGGTTGCTGTTCTTGCTTCCGGAAAGCAGAGTAACGAAGAAACTTACCTGTTACAAAAGCTGGCCCGTTCGGTTTTAGGTACTGCCAATGTTGATTTAGGGGTTGAGAATTCCTGGGTGCAGGCTTTCCAGGGCATGCAGAAAGTAACCGGCCCCGGCGTTTGCGGACCGACCCCGGCATCTATGCAGAAATGCGAGGCGATCATGGTAATTGGTTCCGGACTGGAGGAAAGTCACCCGGTAGCGGCAATGGCAGTTCAGCAGGCGGGCCGTTTCGGTGATGCGGTGATCGTCCGACTGGCCGGCGATAAGGAACAAAAAAGTGCATGGGAAGAGATCAATATTGAACCCAAGGCCGGTGGTGAAACAGCAGCGCTTGAAGGTATTACCGCTGCCCTTAAAGGTGATGATCCGGCAAAATCAGCGGGTGACGCAGGAGTTCCGGCTGACCAGTTGAAAGAAGCGGCAGAACAGCTTTCAAAGATGAGAAGCTGTATTGTAGTAAGCCCATCATTTTTTGAATCTGCCGATACAAAACAAATTGATGCCCTGCTTAAAATGGCTGAGGCCGGGGGAAAGCTGGCAAATGGCCGAAGTGAGCTTCTGCTGTTGTCCCGCTTCAGTAATGCCACCGGAACTGTTTTGCTGGGTGGTTCACCGGTTTTTGGTCCGGGCCTGGCAGCCTTGAACGGTAAAGCCGGTCTTAATCGTGAAGCTATTTTAACTGCCGCCGAAGAAGGCAAGGTTAAAGGGGTGCTGATCGTGGGAGAAGGTTTTGCTGACTCAAAACTAAAAGGCCTGGAATTTTTGGCAGTTTCATGCCTTAACCGCGAATATGCTCCGAAAGATGCCAACCTGCTGTTTCCAGCACAGGCAGCTGTGAGGAAAAGAGGGACTTTTACAAATTCCGCGGGACAAACCTGCCTTAACGAATCAGCTGCTTCCAATGGATACAGTGAGCGGGAAGGATGGAAGTTGATCTGCGATTTGGCCGAGGCTATGGGCGAAAAGTGGAACTATACTTCCCTGGAAGATATCCGGGAAGAGATGCTAAGCTTAATACCCGGTTAAGCACTTATTATCGGTCAAAAAAAGAAGGCCGAAGTTTGGATCTGTTAACCGGGAGGTAATCAGTAGAAACACCCGGTTGCCTCTAGCAGTCAACCCGAATGAGTCAGGTTGTGAGCAGGCAACCGGGTTAAACTACAAAAACTATGGACAGGCAATTATCGGCTTTAACGGTTTCAGAGATTAATCGCTATGTAAAAGGGTTGATTCACAATGATCCGCGCCTTCGCGATTTATGGGTGACGGGTGAAATCTCCAATTTTAAACATCACCGCTCTGGACATATGTATTTTACAGTAAAAGACAGCTCATCTTCTTTGCGCTGCGTTTTTTTTCGTAGGGAAAACATGCGCTGTATTTTTGAACCGACTGATGGCATGGAGGTGTTTTTACACGGAAATCTTTCAGTCTATGAACCGGGTGGACTATACCAACTTTATGTAGATGAAATGCAAGCAGCTGGGATGGGTTCCCTTTTTGTGGCCTTTGAGCAGCTAAAAGAGAAACTGGAAAAAGAAGGTTTATTCAAAGCCGATCACAAAAAAAAGCTGCCGCTCATCCCCAGAAAAATAGGCCTGGTTACTTCACCGGGCGGTGCAGCCCTGCAGGATATTTTGACGACTGTAAAGAAGCGTTTTCCCCATGTTCATCTCCTGGTTGTTGAAAGTCTTGTTCAGGGGGCCGGAGCAGCAACAGATATCGTCCGGGCTTTGGATCTTTTAAACAAAATGGATGATATAGATATTATCATAATCACGCGTGGAGGCGGATCGCTGGAAGATTTATGGCCATTTAACGAAGAAATAGTTGCCAGGGCCATTTACCGGTCTTTGAAACCGGTTGTTTCCGCGGTAGGCCATGAAACCGATTTTACCATAGCTGATTTTACAGCTGATTTACGGGCGCATACTCCAACAGAGGCAGCTGCAGCTGTAGTTCCAGTTCGTGATGAACTGTTGTCAGCAGTCGATAAACTGCGCAACCGGGCGGCAATTGCTTTGCAAACCTGTCTCAGGCAGGAAAAGCAGAGACTTGATCATATAGTCAGTGAAAGGTTTTTACGCCACCCCCGCGAACGAGTGAAACTGTTCCGGAATATCCTCGAAGATAACGATGCTAAACTACGCAGGGAAATTGTGCGGGTTCTGCAGTTGAAGGGAATCAAACTGACTGCATTAGTTGACAGGCTGGAAAGCTACAGCCCTTTAAAAGTGATGAATCGGGGCTTTAGCTTTTGCCGTAACGAACAGGGCGATATAATCCGCTCGATAAAAGATATCAAAATTGGCCAGCTCCTGCAGTTAAGCTTTAAAGACGGAAAGGCAGAATGCCGCACGGAAAAGATCGAGGAGGGCAGCATCATTGAACAGTAAAAAGATAGAAGAAATGACCTATGAAGAAGCAGTGAACAGGTTGGAGGAAATTGTAAACCGCCTGGAAAATGCTGAAATACCTCTTGAAGAAACGCTCTCTTCTTTTCAGGAAGGAATTGCCCTTTCCAGGTATTGCCGCGAAAAATTGGCCGAAATTGAATACCGGGTGGACTATATCCTTAAAGAAGAGCAGCGGGAGCCTGTCGATCAATCTTTAGATCAAGAGGACGGTTTAACAGAAAATGATATTTTAGACGGAGATAATAAATGATCGATATTGATCAATACCTGGAAGAGAAAAGAAATATTGTTAACCTTGCTTTAAAAAAGCGCCTGCCCCAGTCAGGACCGCCTAAAATTCTTGATGCCATGAATTACAGCCTGGAAGCAGGAGGTAAAAGACTGAGGCCGATCCTGACCCTGGCTGTTGCCGATACTCTTGATTGTAAGAGTAATTCAATTATTGATATAGCCTGTGCTTTAGAATTTGTGCATACCTACTCTTTAATTCACGATGATCTGCCGGCGATGGATAACAGCAATCTGCGCCGGGGAAAGCCAACCTGTCACCGGGTTTACGGCGATGCAGTGGCTGTTTTGGCCGGTGATGCATTACTGACTCATGCTTTTGAAATACTGAGCCGGTATGGACAGAAAGAAGGGTATGCCGAAAAAAGTGTAAAAATAATAGCGGAACTGTCCAGCGCTTCCGGGGTAACCGGGATGATTGGTGGACAGATTTTAGATCTTGAGTCTGAAGGTAAAGCATTAACCTTTGATCAAGTCGAAAGGTTGTCGGTCATGAAAACCGGAGCCCTGCTCAGGGCTGCAGTTGTTTGCGGGGCTATTGCCTCGGATGCCGGCAGCGAACAGTTGAAAATACTTGGTTCTTATGCTGGTGATATCGGTACTGCCTTTCAGATTACCGATGATTTACTTGATTTAGAAGGCAGTAGAGAAGAATTAGGTAAACCGGTAGGTGCAGACCAGGAACGTTATAAGCCAAACTACCCTTCAGTACTTGGTCCGGAAAATGCACGTAAAAAGGCTGTAATGCTTTATGAACAGGCCGTTATATCGATCAGTACTTTGGATCAACCTGCAGAACTGCTGATTGAACTGGCTAAAAAGCTAATTTTTAGAAATAAATAACCGACGATGCAATAAATTTAACCCCGTTGTCTGCAAACCGAGGTTGTGCTATGATAGGCTAGAAAAGACGACATAAGTGGTGCAGTATTCTAGTTGGCGTCCCTTTCTGAAAACGGGCCTAAAAATCCGTTAAGGGCACATCGATGAAGTTCCTGGTGGTGGCCGCCGACGCCCAGTTGGGGGTTGCTGCTGGGAGTTAAGAAGGACGGGGCGATCTACAATGGCATGTAGGCGTTGACCCTGCTTTCGTGGAGACCCAATGACCGTGGCGTATTGTTAAATAAAACAAAGGGTTACGGCTTGGGAATGAACCTGTATGCGGTGCGAAGCTGTGTGCAGTGTAGCCTGCCTTGAGTGGAAGGGGTAGAGGAGGAAAATATTTCCCTGAAACCTTTTCTGCAAAAGAGGCTAGGAAAGACAAGACGCCAGTGAGGAAATCTCCTAGACTGCTCTCAAAGCAGAGGCAGACCAGGGATTAAAGTGTGAGCTGAGTGGTAATCCAGTTCTGCTGTTGGTGACACGGCAGGGATAGTCTTAAAAGGGAACTGCCTGCTCGGCAACGAGAGGTGACTATCCGGGAAATCCTGCTGGACCTAAGCCGCAAAGTTTACCTGGCCTGTCACCACTTATGTTTCTTTTTATAAAGGTGATCATAATTGGCTAACAACCGGAAAAACCGCCGTAGGGTTCGCTGGATTTTTATCATATCAATTTGGACTTTTTTCCTGGCGGTTGTAATAAGTTTTTTTTCACATTACGTTTTAAATCAGATATATTCAATTGCTGTCTCTTTTTTAATTTTACTGCTTGTTGTTTTGATGGGGATTGTTTTTGACCTGATTGGTACTGCTGCTGCAGCAGCTGATATCGCTCCTTTGAATGCAAAAGCTGCCCGCAGGGTCAGCGGTGCTAAATGCGGGGTTTACCTGGTTAAAAATGCTGAACGTGTTGCTACTTTTTGTAATGATGTAGGCGGTGATATCAGCGGTATTATCAGCGGAACATTAGTTACCATAATCGTTTTTAAGCTGATAATCAACTTTCCGTACCAGCAGGCAGAGTTCTACCTGGGTATACTTATTACAGCTTTAATCGCTGCTATTACAGTTGGCGGCAAAGCGTGGGGTAAAGTTATAGCGATCAATTATTCAACTGAAGTAATCCTCCTTGTTGGTTCGATTGTTACTAAACTGCAGAGTCCTTTTAAATGGGTTCATATTAAGGGCAAGTAATTGAGGTGATTTGATGAACGGGATTCTGGGCAGTTTGAAACTGCCGGATGGCTTAAAAAATTTAGACGAGGCTCAACTAAATGAAGCTGCTTTAGATATTCGTAAATACATGGTTAAAACAGTTGCCGAAAATGGCGGTCACCTGGCAGCAAGCCTGGGAGTTGTCGAATTGGCGCTGGCTCTGCACAGTTATTATAATAGTCCCGATGACAAGATCGTCTGGGATGTCGGTCACCAGAGTTACCCGCACAAGCTGCTTACCGGCAGGTGGGATTATTTTACCACTTTGCGCCAATTTGAAGGTTTATGTGGATTTCCAAAACCGGCAGAAAGTGAACACGACCCGTTTCTTACCGGTCACAGCAGCACTTCAATATCAGCAGCTTTAGGCCTTGCTTTGGCCCGTGATTATAACGGTGACGACTATAAAGTAATTGCTGTAATCGGAGATGGCGCATTAACCGGAGGGATGTCTTTTGAAGCCCTTAACCATGCCGGTCATATCAAAACCGATATGATGGTTATTCTTAACGATAATAAAATGTCAATCAGTTCCAATGTAGGCAGCCTGTCTTCTTATCTTGGCCGAATTCGCTCCGATCCAAAATATTCACGATTAAAAAATGATTTCGAGAGCTTTGTGAACCGCCTTCCCCTGGTCGGGAATAAAGCGGTCAGTTTCGCTGAGAGAATTAAAGGCGGATTAAAATACCTGGTAATACCTGGAATGATCTTCGAAGAACTTGGTTTTACATATTTTGGTCCTGTTGATGGCCATAATATAAAGGCAATAAAAAATATTTTCAAACAGGCGGATCATATGAAAGGACCCATCCTGGTTCATGTGGTAACAGAAAAGGGAAAAGGTTATTCTTATGCCGAGCGATCGCCTGAAGTATTTCATGGTATCGGTCCTTTTGATCAAACCAACGGTCTTCCCCTTAAAAAAAAGAAAAGTACTTCCTATACTGAAGTTTTCGGGCAGACTCTTTTAAAATTAAGTCGTACGAATAAGCAGGTCATAGCTGTAACAGCAGCAATGACTGCCGGCACAGGATTAAGAGGTTTTGCCCGAGAATTTCCGGAGCGGTTTTATGATGTTGGTATTGCGGAACAACATGCAGTTACTCTTTCCGCCGCCCTGGCGGCTGGAGGAATGCGACCGGTGGTAGCTGTATACAGTACTTTTTTACAGCGTGCATACGACCAGATCTTACACGATGTCTGCCTTCAAAATTTGCCGGTTATATTTGCTGTCGACCGGGCCGGTATTACCGGTGAAGATGGCGAAACCCACCAGGGGCTTTTTGATATTAGTTTTCTGCGTAATATTCCGAATATGGCCATCATGGCCCCGGCCAATGAAAACGAACTGCAGGACATGCTGTTAACTGCTTTTGATTATTCCGGCGGTCCGGTTGCTTTACGTTACCCTCGGGATAAAGTGGAAGGCCTGGAACCGAAAGAACCGGGTATTATTCCCTGGGGTGAGGGTGAATTGTTAAAGCAGGGTGAAGACTTATTGATTATAGCAGCCGGCACCGTGGTTAATCCTGCCGTGGAAGCTGCCGAAAAACTCTTCTGGCAGGGTATAAAAACAGCAGTTATCAATGCCCGCTTTGTAAAACCACTTGATCAAGAACTGATCGTAACCTGGGCCCAAAAATGCCGGCGGGTTATAACTATCGAAGAAAATGTCCTGGCCGGCGGATTCGGCAGCGGAGTTCTTGAACTTTTGGAGAAACAGGGAGTTCGTTTACCGGTTAAATGTATTGGCATTGATGATCATTTTGTTGAACATGGTTCCAGGTCAAGGCTTCTTTCCCGCTATAAGCTTGATGCCGAAGGAATTTTTAAAGAAGCCCTGGCTTTTGCCGGGAAAAAAGCAGTAGAAGGCCAGACTTGAAACGTGCCAGGCCTAAAATTCGCCTCGATCAACTGCTGCACAGGCAAAGGCCGGAATTGAGCAGAAACCGTGTGCAGGCAGAAATCATGGCTGGAAAAGTGCTTGTCGATGGATCAATTTGCGATAAACCAGGTACCCTGATCGAGGAAAATGCCGATATAAAGCTCCTTGAACCCAAGAATCCTTATGTTAGCCGCGGCGGTTTGAAGCTGGAGGGTGCTTTACTTGATCTTTCGTTAGAGGTCAAAGATCTAATTGTTCTGGATGTTGGAGCTTCAACAGGCGGTTTCACCGATTGTCTTTTAAAAAAAGGGGCCAGGTTAGTTTATGCCCTTGATGTGGGTTATGGTCAGCTTGATTTTAAATTACGCCATAATCCACAGGTAGTAATCATGGAGAGCTTTAATGTTCGCCTGCTAAAACCGCAAGATATTCCGACCATACCTGATCTGGCTGTAGTTGATGTTTCCTTTATTTCACTGATAAAAGTTTTACCCGTTCTTGCCCAGTTGAACATTCCTGCTGTCCTGGCCCTGGTCAAGCCTCAATTTGAAGTAGGTCGCTCAGAGGCCGGCAGGGGTAAAGGAGTGATTCGCGATCCGAAACTGCACTTTAATGTATTGAATGAAAATGTTGCCGCAGCACTCAAGCTGGGTTATTACTGCAGGGGGATCACTTATTCAAGATTTCCGGGACCGAAAGGCAATGTTGAATATTTTGTTTATTACAAGTATATGGATGTTGAGCCAGGTTTCTTACAACAGACCTGTGTCAATACTGAAGATATAAAAAAGGTAATTGACCAGGCCCATAGTTTATTTATAGATAAGAAGAAATAGGTGATGGGAAGGATATTTTAGCCGGGGCGAAGAATTTGTAGTTAAGCTCAGGCTAAAAGAAAGGAAACAGGCACTGGATGAAAGAACTCGGGGTAATACCAAACTGGCATAAAAAGAATACCAACCTTGTGGTTGATAAAATTAAATCTTTTTTTAATCAACGTCAAATTCCGCTTCATGTGGTTGAAAGTGATCAGGCTGACTTCTACAGTAGTGTATCTCTTGCCGATCAGTTACAGGATTTATATGATAAGCTGGAAATGATCATTGTCGTCGGTGGAGATGGAACTATCCTCAGGGTAGCCAGGGACCTTGCTTACTGGGATGTGCCTGTCCTTGGAATTAATCTTGGTCAAAAGGGTTTTTTGGCCGAGATTGAAGTCGAGCAGATGGAGCGTTTTCTTCAGTACATCGCTACCAGGCAGTATGATTTTCAGGAGAGAATGATGCTGGAAGCCTGGCTTCATCGCGGAGATGAACAACTCGGCTATTACCTGGCATTAAACGATATTGTTGTAGCAAGGGGTCCTTTTTCCCGTAATATAAAAGTGGATTCATTTATAAATAATGATTTTATGGAAAGCTATTTTGGAGACGGAATAATTGTTGCCACTCCCACCGGTTCAACAGCCTATTCACTTTCTGCAGGTGGACCGATCGTTAATCCAATAATGGAGTTATTCGTTATCACGCCCATTTGTCCTCACAGCCTCTATAATCGTTCAGTGATTGTTAATGGTTCAGATACGATGAGCTTAAAGGTTGATTCAAGACATGTCCAGGTCATATTGACTGTTGACGGTCAGGTCCGTTTTGCCCTTGAAGACAATGACCAGATCAGTATCTCCCGGGCAAAACAAAAGGTTAAGCTGGTATGCTTCCACGAAAATTCTTTTTACAGGCTGCTGCACCAAAAACTAAAAGCATAATTGTTTTAGGAGGCACGGTTAAATGCTTGTCGAGCTGCGGGTTTCAAATTTTGCCTTAATCGAAGATCTTAGCTTTAAGTTCAGCTCTGGATTAAATGTTTTAAGCGGTGAAACCGGCGCCGGTAAATCCATTGTAATCGGCGCAATAAGCCTCCTGCTTGGGGAACGGGCTGCTGTGGAACAAATCAGACAGGGTAAAGAGACAGCTTTTGTTGAAGGTGCAGCCTGTTATGATTCCACCCGGCAAAATGAAATAGACCAGTTATTGGAAAAAGCCGGCATAGAAAAAGCAGATGAACTGATCATTGCCAGGGAACTGTACAGTAACGGGCGCAGTGTAGCCAGGGTTAACGGCCGGACGGTGCCGGTTTCTTTTTTAAAAGATCTGGGCAAATACTTAGTTGATCTGCATGGTCAGCATCAGCACCAGTCTTTACTGCGCCCGGAAGAACACCTGAAACTGTTGGATTCTTTTGGTGATGAAAAAATTAGTGCTTCACTGGACAGACTGAATAAGCTCTATAAGAAAAGGGAAACTTATAAAAAAGAGCTTTTTGCACTCGGCAGCAGCAGCGCTGAGCGAGAAAAACGCCTGGATGTTAATGCTTTTCAACTCAATGAAATCAAAAATGCAGCATTGCAGGCTGGTGAAGATGAAGAACTGGCCCGGCAGGAAAAAGTTTTGGCTAATTCAGAAAAGTTGTGGAGTATAACGGCTGATATTTATTCTAACATTTATGCCGGCAGTGATGACGGGGCATTTGAAGCCCTCATTGACAGGCTCAACAAGGCACGCAGCCAGCTGGCTGATGCAGCCGGTATTGACCAGACCCTTTATCCTCTACTGGATCTGCTGGAAAGTGCTTCAGCTCAACTGGATGAAGTTTCCCATGAACTGCGTAATTATCAATCCCGGCTGGAATATGATCCAGCAGAATTGACTGTGATTCAGGATCGCCTGAATTTGATCTCTACTTTAAAGCGAAAGTATGGTTCTACAATTGAAGAAATTCTTACTTATGCCGGCCAGCTGGAAGAAGATATAGAAAGGCTGAGAAATAGCGAGGCAGCAGCTGAAAAATTAGAACAGGACATTGTTGAAGTGGAAAAACAGCTTTTTGAAGAAAGTTTACTTCTCAGGAAGCTGCGACAGGATACGGCCAGAATTCTGGAAGGGCGTCTGGAAGAGTGTTTGCAGGAATTAGCCCTGCCAAATGCCCGCTTTGAAGTAAGCTTTAAAGAAAAACAAGAATTTTCTCCAAGTGGAATGGACCAGGTAGAATTCTTATTTAGCGCCAACCGGGGCGAGGATGTCAAGCCGCTGATAAAAATAATATCCGGTGGAGAAGTTTCCAGGGTTATGCTTGCTTTAAAAACAATACTGGCCCGCCAGGACCTTGTCCCGACCTTAATATTTGATGAAGTTGATGCCGGTATTGGGGGTGCTACAGTACAGGCAGTTGCTGAAAAGCTGTCCCATCTTTCCGAACACCACCAGGTTATGTGCGTTACGCACAGCCCGCAGATAGCTGCCATGGCTGATTGTCACTACAGTCTTTACAAGGAAACTGTGGATGATAGAACTTTAACTAAAACTTCACTGCTATCTGCTGAAGAGAGACGGGAAGAATTGGCCCGAATGCTTGACGGGGCAGGGATTGACCAGGTCAGTCTAAAGCATGTGGATAGTGTCCTGGAGAGAGCAAGACGCTTTAAGGAAAAATCAGCAGGCTGACAGTTTAAAGGAGGGTTTGCAATGCGGCTGGAAGATATGATGACCAGAAATTTCGCCACGTTGCGACCAGATGACAGCTTGGAGATTGCGATTCAGCGGCTGCGCAACAGCCGCCGTGATGGTTTGCCGGTTTTAGAAAACGATGGCTCTTTAATGGGAATATTTACAAAAACAAATCTTTATGACGCTCTACTTAAAAACAGCGATCTTGCTCAACCGGTTGATTACTTTTATAACCGTAATGTTGTTAAAATAGCTAAAGATTTATCATACGATGAAGTAATCGATGCTGTGCACCGGATTCCGGTCGGCACCGGTGTGGTTGTTGATAAAAGCGGCATGGCAGTGGGCCTTTTTACGAAAGTGGAACTGATAACATCGCTATTTAAAGAAGAAAGAATGCTTGGCACCAGGTTGAAGGCAATGTATCAAGCCATGCATAATGCTTTGATATCGATCAATGTGGATTCACGGATTAATTTTATCAACCGTTCGGCTGAGCAGCTTTTTGATATTGAATACAGGCAGGTAGAAAACTGTCTGCTTGATGAAGTTTTACCGGGATTAGAGATGGATTCTGTTCTTGGCCAGGGATTGGTTGAAATAGGGGTTAACTATTCTACCGGCCAGGTAGCGACAATGGTTAACAAGACCCCACTTATCGATGACAGCCGGGTTGTTGGTGCCATCGCGATATTTCAGGATATTACCGACCTGGAATCGATTGCACAAGAAATGGAAACGGTAAAAAGATTAAACCAGACCCTGCGGGCAGTGCTTGACATCGGCTATGATGCCCTGGTAGTTGTTAATGAAGATGGTTTAATTGTCCTGGTAAACCGGGTGTTTTTAGACTTCATCCGTCTTAAGGAAGAAGCTGTAATTTCGCAGCCTATTATTGATATCCTGGAAAATAGCAGGCTGCATATTGTTGCCAGGACAGGCATTCCCGAACTTAATGATATCCAGTTTGTTGGAGGTAAACCATATGTTGTATCAAATATGCCCATTGTCAGGGAAGGCCACATAATCGGGGCTGTCGGCAAAATTAGTTTTAGACGAGTTGAAGAACTGCGTGATCTGGCCCAAAAGCTGGAAACAATGGATAACCGGTTGACTCACTTCCAGGAAGAGCTGAAAAAAGCTCGTTTCAGAGAACGACCCTTTCGTTTTGAAGATATTATTACCATTAACCAGGCTATGCAGGATATAATCCAGGAAGCTATGCAGGCGGCACAGGGACTTTCTACAGTCCTGATCAGCGGTGAAAGCGGCGTAGGTAAAGAATTGGTCGCCCAGGCAATTCACCAGGCCAGTCCCCGTTCTGATGCTCCTTTTGTCAAGGTAAACTGTGCTGCTATCCCGGAAAATCTTCTTGAATCTGAGTTTTTTGGCTACGAACAGGGCGCCTTTACCGGTGCCCAGCCGGGAGGCAAACAGGGTCTGCTTGACCTGGCTAACGGAGGAACTCTTTTTTTGGATGAAATCGGTGATATGCCGCTTTCACTCCAGGGAAAACTTTTAAGGGTGTTGCAGGATCAAACCTTTGAAAGGGTTGGTGGAACAGAGACAATCAGGGTTGATATCCGTTTTGTAGCTGTTACCAATAAAAATTTAGAACAAAAGGTCAGGGAAGGCACATTCCGGCAGGACCTGTATTTTCGCCTGAATGTAATACCGGTTCATCTTCCTCCATTAAGAGAACGTTTAGAAGATATATTGCCTTTGGTTCATGCTTTTTTGCGTAAATATAATGCGATATTTGGTATGCAGGTCAGTGACATTGCACCCGGAGCGCTTGCCGCTTTTCGATCGTATACATGGCCCGGGAATGTAAGAGAACTGGAAAATGTTGTCGAACGGGCCATGAATTTCACAAATGAAAACATTATTAAAGTTGAACATTTGCCGCCTCATCTTCGCAGCATCAGGAGTGACCAGGGATTTCAGGCAAATAGAAAAGAAACTGAAGATAAAGATGTCGAACATACAGTACCTGCTTATCGCTGGAAAAGAGATGAACTGGAAAGAGAAACGATTCTTAAAGCCCTGCACCATACCGGCGGCAATAAGAGCGAAGCTGCCCGTTACCTGGGGATAAGCCGTTCATGGCTTCATGAAAAAATTAAACGTTATGGCCTACAATAACCTGGGGAGGATATGTCATGGATTTTGAATTAACTACTGAGCAGTTGAATATGCAGCAAATGGCCCGTGAGTATGTTGAAAAAGAAGTAATTCCGGTAGCTGCAGAATATGACGAAAAAGAAGAAATGCCGGTTGACCTGGTTAGAAGAATGATTTCTCAAGGCTTTTCAACGATATCTGTTCCGGAAAATTATGGTGGAGCCGGTATGGATGATCTGACCCTTTGCCTGGTTATCGAAGAACTTGGCCGGGGATGTGCCGGTATTGCAACCGGGGTGGGAGCCAATTCGCTGGCAACCCTGCCTATTATACTGGCTGGTAACGAGGAACAGAAAAATAAATACCTTTCTGATATTTGCTGTGGCAAACTAGCCTCTTTTTGTCTAACCGAACCCAATGCCGGATCAGATGTGAGCGCTATCGCAACCACTGCGATTAAAGAAGGTTCCGAGTATGTTATTAATGGCAATAAATGCTTCATTACGAATGGAACTTATGCCGATTATTATGTTGTATTCGCTGTTATTAATCCGAAAAAAGGGGCCAGGTCACTGACTCCTTTTATAGTGGAAAAAGGAACTGCGGGACTGGATGCAACCAGAAAAGAACGAAAAATGGGTATTCGTGCCAGCAACACTGCGGAAGTTACTTTCAATGATGTGCGTATACCTGAAGAAAACCTTCTTGGTAAAGAAAACGGTGGCTTCAGGGTGGCCATGGAAACTTTTGATATATCAAGACCGATGATCGCTGCTTTAGCCGTAGGTTTGGCCAGGGCTGCTTACGAAGCGGCCAGGCAATATGCCAAAGAAAGAGTTCAATTTGGCAGGCCAATTATTCAGCAGCAGGCAATTCAATTCATGTTAGCTGATATGGCCATAGAAATTGAAGCAGCACGTTCTTTATATTTAAAGGCGGCAGGAATGGTTGGGAAAGGCAGCAAAAGCCTTTCAGCTTATTCAGCCATGGCCAAAGCATACGCCGGGGATATGGTTATGCGGGTAACAGTTGATGCCCTTCAAGTTCTCGGTGGCTATGGTTATACCAGGGAATATCCACTTGAGAAATATATGCGTGATGCCAAAATTATGCAGATCTATGAGGGTACCAATCAGATCCAAAGATTAATTATTGCCAACAGCATTATAAGCGGCAGAATTTAAATAGAGAGGTGTTAATAATCAAAGAAAGACTTGATGAAAAAACAATATCCACCAGTTATCTTTACCGCGGTAAAATCATTAATGTCCGGCAGGATATGGTAAAAGATTTTCGGGATAAAATCGCTTTTAGAGAAGTTGTCGAGCACCCGGGGGCAGTTGCTGTTCTGGCCCTCAACGAGAACAATGAGGTCATTTTGGTCAGGCAGCACAGGCAGCCGGCCGGAGAAGTCCTTCTTGAAATCCCTGCCGGCAAGATTGAACCGAATGAAGATCCACTGTCCTGTGCCCGAAGAGAATTTATTGAGGAAACAGGATTAGAAGCGGCCAGTTGGGAAGAGCTGTGTTGTTTTTATCCTTCACCTGGATTCTGTGATGAGAAAATATATCTTTTCAGGGCTGAAGACCTTACAAATGCTGTTTCAGCTACTTCAGATCCCGAAGAAAATATTTCAATCGTAAACATACCTATATCTTTAACTGTTGAGATGATTTCAGATGGTCGGATAAAAGACGGTAAAACAATTATTGCTCTTCAATTTGCCCTGATTAATTAGACTTATGTTGATGGACAA
The DNA here is from genome assembly GCA_007128625.1 of Syntrophomonadaceae bacterium. Taxonomy (GTDB): domain Bacteria; phylum Bacillota; class Dethiobacteria; order DTU022; family DTU022; genus B1SED10-74M. Next base: position 25,480 of record SKXC01000153.1, read on the forward strand.
ATTATAATTTTTTTAAAATTAATATTTCGGCAGGGTTTTTTAATGCCGCTGTTGAATAACTTAACATTAAAGATTTGAGGGAAATGCCAGGATGCAAAAGCAGTTATCTGAATTTAATAATTATCTCAGCGTGGAAAAGGGACTGGCCAAAAATACTCTGGAGTCATACAACCGGGACCTTGTTAAATTTGTTACTTTTTTAAACAGACATAATATTGACCACCCAGGATTAATTAATAGCAGCATAATTAACTTGTATCTCGGTGAATTGAAAAATAACCACAATTCCACTTCAACAATATCCCGCTCGATTGCTTCAATAAGGTCTTTTTTTAACTATTTACTGGAAGAAGGTATTATTGACAATAATCCGGCGCTTGAACTGGTATCACCAAAAATTGAAAAAAGGCTGCCCCGGGTTCTGACAACATCAGAAATTGATCGTCTTCTTGATCAACCAAAAGCAAGCGAACAAAAAGGTTTAAGAGACAAGGCCATGCTGGAGCTGCTTTACGCTTCCGGAATTCGTGTTTCCGAACTTATCGGTCTTAACCTAAGCGATTTTGAGCCACGGGTTGGTTTCCTGCGCTGTAAAGGCAAGGGGCAGAAAGAACGCATAGTCCCCATTGGCTCGGTTGCGATCAATTCCGTTAGTGATTATATGAATAAATCACGGGCTAAATTATGCAAAAACAATGGTGAAGTAGCCCTTTTTGTAAATCAACATGGTAATCGGATGACAAGACAGGGCTTCTGGAAAATATTAAAGAAGTATGCTTTTAAGTCTAATATTGACGGTTACATTACTCCACACACAATAAGACATTCTTTTGCTACTCATCTGCTTGAAAATGGAGCAGATCTTCGATCGGTTCAGGAAATGCTGGGCCATTCCGATATATCGACCACCCAGATTTATACCCAGATCACCAGAAGAAAGATAAGAGAAGTTTATGATAAAGCCCACCCACGAGCCTGATTTATTGACTGCACAGTTGGCCGCAAGAATACATTCGACCTTAAATAATGCAAATAGTATAATATGATTAATAATCGAATGTGTTAATTCCAGCAGTTTGGTTTAACCGGCAATTTGATCAGGAATGGGTGTATGGCAGTGAATTTAATAACTACCCACAAAAATGGCGATTTTGATGCTTTGGCTGCAGTTGTAGCTGCATCCAGGCTTTATCCCGGCTGCCGGTTGATAGTTCCGGAGCCCCTGCAGGCAAATGTTCGCTCCTTTATTAATTTATACCGCCATCTTCTACCCCTTAGTGATGAAAACGATATTAGCGAAGAGCTGGATACCGTTATTGTTGTTGATACAAACAAGAGAATTCGGCTTGGTAAATGGGCCCGGTTTCTTGATCAAGCCAAAAAGGTTATTGTATTCGATCACCACAGTGGTGAGCAAGATCTGGGAGCCGACTTGATTAGGATTGAGGATGTCGGGGCAACAACAACCATACTACTGGAAGAAATAATTAAAAAAAAGCTTAAAATAACCGATTTTGAAGCCACCCTGTTTGCTCTTGGTATATATGAAGATACCGGATGTATGACCTATGACATAACAACCAGTCGGGATGCCAGGGTAATGGCATATTTATGGAAAAGAGGTCTAAATACCAACCTGGTTCAGGAATATCTTCGTTCACCTCTTTCTGAAAGTCAGAAGCAGCTGCTGGAAAGGCTAATGCAAAATAGTGAACTATACGAATTAAATCAACGCCGGGTTTTAATCAGCACAACTGTTCTCGATGAATATGTGAGTGGAGCAGCCGTGATTATTCAGCTTCTTGATGAGATTGAAGATACCGGGTTAACAATAATTATTGTTCAGATGACCGATAATATCTATCTTGCAGCCAGAAGCAGCGATAATGATCTTAACTTGCTGGAATTGTTGGCCCCGTTTGATGTTAAAGGTTATCCCGGAGCCGTTTCAACATATTTTAAAGGTTTTGATGTAGAAAAAATAAAAAAAGCTGTTATGGAGTTCCTAAAAAAATACCTCCCACCGGTTATTACTGCAGAAATGGCAGCTTCAAAACCGGTTATAACAGTTACAAGCGACACCAGCATCAAGGCGGCCGATCAACTTCTTGCCGAACACGGTATTCAGGGCTGCCCGGTTATTGAAGAAGGTAAACTGGCAGGAATAATTTCCCGCCGGGACCTGCGTAAAGGGCTTCGCAGTGAGCTTGGTCACGCTCCGGTGAAAGGCTTTATGACGCGCAAGCCAATTACTGCCTCTCCCAATGAATCGCTGATTGAACTGCGCCGGTTGATAGTTGAACATGATATTGGCCGGGTGCCGATTGTAAATAAGCATAATAAACTGGTTGGCATAGTGACACGTTCTGATATATTAAAACAAATGAACTTTTTTAACAGAAAGGGTCGATCATTGAAAACTTTCAAATCAAATGAACTGAATGAAAATATAAAAGCAGGCAGCAGTCTTCATAAACCAGATAATAATCAACACGATCAAGACCATACAAGCAATCTCAGTTCTCTGCTAAATAAGGAACTGCCGGCCCGGATGCAAAAATTATTTTTGCAAATTATGCAATTGGCCGGGCAGGAAAAAGTTCAGGTATATCTAGTTGGAGGAACAATCAGAGATTTATTGCTCCGTTATCCCCTGGCCCAAGACCTTGATTTTGTTGTAGTCGGTGATGCTGTAGAATTTGCATTCAGGCTTCAGAAACTAGTCGGTGGAAAGGTAAGGTATTTCGAGCAGTTCGGCACTGCCTCCCTGCATTTTGAGGATGGATTAAGGCTTGATCTGGCGACTGCCCGCAAAGAGTATTATGATTCCCCTGCTGCTCTACCGCGGATAGCCAGTTCCAGTTTAAAAGATGATCTTTTTCGCCGTGATTTTACTATCAATACGATGGCCTGTTCAATAACAGCAGATAGCTACGGGTTATTATATGATTATTACAATGGACGCGAAGATTTACAGAACCACTTGATCAGGGTTCTTTATAAACTAAGTTTTGTAGACGATCCTCTGCGCATTTTACGGGCAATTCGTTTTGAGCAGCGCTATGATTTTCAGATAGAACCAGAAACACTCAGTTTGCTTACCAGGGCGGTGGAGCGAAGAGTTTTAGAGAAAGTGAGCCGTCAGCGTTTAAACCAGGAATTGCGATTAATCTACAGAGAGCCCTCACCGTTCAATATCCTAAAACGTTTTGAGCAGCTTGGTTTTTTTTCTTTTCTTTTTCCCCGTGTATACCCGGACAAAAAAACCTGGAAGCTATTATCAAAACTGGAAAATATTAATAAGTGGATTAAGCAGAGTGATTGGATGGAAAAACCCGACTACGAGCTTTTATACCTGGGCGGTCTTTTAGTTGGTTTGGAATCTGTTGAAAGGTCTGCTATAATAAGAAAGTTAAATATATCCCGTGAAAGGGCCTCAACCGTATTTAGTGCCTGCCAGGAGGTTTACGGGGTGCTTGAAAAACTGAATACGGAAAATATCAATCCCAGTGAAATTGTCGGTTGTCTTGAACAACTGCCCCTGGAAGCTGTTATTCTTGCTTTAGCCATGGCTGAAAATGAAATTGTTAAAGATCATCTCAAACACTACCTGACAGCGCTAAAATATATCCGCCCCAGTTTAAAGGGTAGTGATTTAAGAAAATTGGGTCTTGAACCCGGGCCGCGTTATAAAAAAATAATTAATGGCCTTAAAAAGGCAATTTTAGATGGAGAAGTGCGAACCCCGCAGGAAGAACTTGACTATGTGATTTACTACCTGGAAGGAGAAAATAAATGGGAGGAATGTTAAGGTGATTTTTGGACAGGACCCAATTATTATAGCTTTGCGCATACCGGTTTTACTGATTGTAATTACGATTCATGAATTTGCACATGCCAGGATGGCTTATCATTTTGGTGATGCCACCGCCCATAAACAGGGCCGAATGAACCTTAACCCGATCAACCACCTTGATCCGATCGGCTCACTGATGATTTTGCTGGTAGGCTTTGGCTGGGCCAAACCGGTTCCGATCAA
>SKXC01000167.1 GCA_007128625.1 Syntrophomonadaceae bacterium
ATTCCCTTTACTTTGCCGATATTACATGAGCGCAAGGATGATATATTATTGCTGTTGCATCATTTTCTGGACTACTACTCCGTGCGCCTTAATAAAAAAATAAGCAGTTTTGATGAAGATGCCCGGGAAGCTTTACTAGCCTATCCCTGGCCCGGAAACGTTCGGGAATTGGAAAATGCTATTGAATATGCGGTTAATATTGAAGCCGGAACAAGCATTGCCAGGAACAGCTTGCCGGAAAAAATAACCAGGCACTTTATCAGCAGTGATGGGGCAGGGCTTAAAGACTTACCCTCCCTTGAAAAAAATGCGATAAAAGCTGCTTTGCAAAAGTATGGTCACACTACCTGGGGCAAAGAAATGGCTGCATCAGCCCTGGGTATAAGCAGGGCTACTCTTTACCGCAAGCTTAAATCAATTGAAGCCGATGTTTCTTAATATGAGAAAATTTATCAATATGAGAAATAGATAATATATGCCGCTGTATTGGCTAATAAAGAAGCAACGTAACAATATAATTCTTAAATTGAGAAAGAAGTCGTATCGTGCTTGATCGCGGTTTCTTTTTTTATTCAATAACAGCGGGCTTTAACGGATATGGCTTGTTGACAGGTATATGGCACGAATATTGCATTATATGATAATGTGTGCTTTTTATTATGTTTTGAGTAATAGTTTTCGGGACTGCCGTACAGTAATAATGATTGATCATTATATAACAAGATATAATCAATGAAAGGGGCTGGTAAATGTTTTATGAATGATCTATTTTCCGCACTAATAATTTATTATGAAGGAGGAATTTTGCGTGGTTAAGGAACAAACTGAACAAGAAAGAAGTATGTACGCCAAGAGGACTTTTTGGATTGCTTTAATTATCATGTTGATATTCGTGGTTTTTGGTATTGCCATGCCGGAAGCTTTTGGCGAGGCAGCCGACACAATTTTTGGCTACATGGTCGAGCAGTGGGGATGGTCTTTCATTCTCGGTGCCAGTCTTTTCCTGATTATGATTGTCTACTTGCTCCTGAGCCCGGTGGGCGAGATCAGGCTGGGCAAAGATGACGAAAAACCGGAGTACGGCAACTTTACCTGGTTTGCCATGCTGTTTAGCTGCGGGATGGGTATCGGGCTCCTCTTCTGGGGGGTATCAGAGCCGATCTGGCACTACATGTGGCCGCCTTATGGCGAAGCGGGTACTCCCGCCGCGGTCCATATGGCCATGCGCTATTCATATTTTCACTGGGGCTTGCATCCCTGGGCTATCTACGCGGTAGTAGCCGGTTCGCTGGCCTATTTCTCTTACCGCAGGGGTTTGCCAATGATGCTCAGCTCCTGCCTGGAGCCGATCCTCGGTCCTGAAAACATCAACAAAGGCTGGGGCGTTGTTGTCAACGTCATCGGTGTTTTCGCCACCCTGTTCGGTCTGGCTACCTCGCTGGGTCTGGGGGCGATGCAGATTGGTGCCGGCCTGGAGTTTTTATTCGGGATCCCGAGCACCAACACCCTCTGGGTGGTTATTGTTATTGTAGTCACCGCCGCAGCGGTTATTTCTACCTATACCGGTATCGACCGCGGCATTAAATGGTTAAGCCGGATCAATATCGTTGTAGCCCTTGCTTTACTGGCCCTGGTATTTATCTTAGGCCCGACTCTTTACATCCTCAATTCCCTTACCCACGGGATTGGCGATTACCTGCAAAATATAATTTACATGTCATTTGGCCTTGATGCCGCCGGTGAAGGAGCTGCAGGATGGTACAATGCCTGGACCGTCTTCTACTGGGCCTGGTGGATTGCCTGGGCGCCCTTTGTTGGGACCTTTATCGCCCGCGTTTCCCGCGGCCGCACTATCCGCAACTTTGTTACCGGCGTGCTGCTGGTCCCGGTGGCGGTCAGCCTGGTCTGGTTTGCAGTCTTTGGCGGAGCTGCCCTCTGGTATGAGCATTTCGGTGGTGGTGGAATCGGCGATGCTGTTGCCCAAGACGAAGCAATGGGCTTCTTCACCTTGCTGGAGCTTATGCCGGCTTCTGCATTGTTAGTGGGGGCAGCCAGCTTCTCGGTAGCGATATTCTTTATTACCTCTTCTGACTCCGGGACCTACGTAAACGGCATGCTTACTTCCGGCGGTAACCCCAACCCGCCAGTTCAGCTGCGCATTACCTGGGGGGTCCTCGAGGGAGCGATTGCTGCTATCCTGCTCTTTACCGGTGGATTGGGTGCTTTGCAAACTGCTTCAGTTGTCGGCGGGTTCCCGTTCATGATCGTCATGTTCCTGATGCTCTACTGCCTGATGAAGTCGCTGTTCCAGGAAAGAGCTGAGGGGTCACTGCCCCTGGAAAAGGCGCGCATTAATGCTGCCCTGGAGGAATTGAAGCAGGAAAAAGGGAAACTCTAGTTCTGACTTAGATTCACTTGTAAATTAAGTTTGCTAAAAAAAAGAAGCATACTTGTTGACTTAAACAGAGCTAAGGTAAAAGGCCGCCGGATGTAGCAAACATCCGGCGGCAATTTGCCGCCTGCTTTTTATTAAAAAATTTGGAAATAAGAAAGGAGTGAATGAAAGTGGCGGATTTTGAAGCTTTGGCGGGAGCCATTATTGAGTGTGATGCGGCGAAGGCGGATGAGCTGACCCGTAAACTTGTTGATGAGGGAGCCAAGCCCCAGGAAGTGATCAACAAGGGTTTAATCAGTGGTATGAACGTAG
>SKXC01000147.1 GCA_007128625.1 Syntrophomonadaceae bacterium
ACCGAGCTGCTCAGTCTCTGGGTTTATAATGTTGCCCTGAGAACGTTCGAGATGGGTTATGCTAATGCAGGAGCAGTGGTAATGATGATTTTGATCGGAATAACATGCCTGTTGATTGTGTTACCCGTAATACGGAAAAAAGGAGAATTAACATGAACAGGCCAGTAAAACTAAATAAAGCAAAGATATTTGAAATGCTGCGTCTTCTCCTGATTGTCATTGTCGTTTTTATTGTTCTTTTTCCGGTCATATGGGTCCTTCTTGCTTCATTCAAAAGTCCGGGAGACCTAATGCGGGTTCCACCGGTTATCATTTTCGAGCCTACTTTGATCAATTATGATGTGGTAGCCAGGGAAGGTTTCCTTTTCTACTTTAGAAACAGCGCTATTGTTGCTATTACTTCGGTAGCCCTTTCACTCCTGGTAGGTGTTCCGGCAGCATTTGGATTGTCCCGGTTTTCCATAAAGGGCATAGGGGGAATTATGCTTTATGTACTATCAGTAAGATTTATGCCCTATATTATTTTTGCCCTTCCCCTGTTTTTCTTTATGAGCAGGCTGGGTATCATCGGGACTCATGGCGGCTTAATATTTGTCTATATTATTATCAGCCTCCCTATTGTCATCTGGCTGATGAAATCATTCTTTGACAGTGTTCCCCGTTACATTGATGAAGCAGCGGCCCTTGATGGCGCTTCTCAGTTTAGGGTTTTCTGGCAGATAGTCCTGCCATGTGCCTTGCCCGGGCTGGCGACTGTTACCATCCTATCTCTCATTTTTGCCTGGAACGAGTATCTTTTTGCTTTGATACTTTCTGGAAGGGATGCCCAGACTCTTACCGTGGGGCTTACCCGTTTCCTTGGGGGTATGGAGACGGCAGTTCGATGGGGTATGCTTTCTGCATGGTCAATAGCCGTTATCACTCCCGTTGTCTTAATGGCCTTACTGGTAAACAGGCAGCTCCGCCGGGGTTTTACCAGTATGGCTCAAGATTAAACAATAAAACTTAAATAAAAGAGATATTTAAGAGGGAAAAGAACAGGAATATCAAATAAGTAAAAGCTAAGGAGTATTACTGTGAATGATGTTTTAAAAAGGATCGGGAATGCGGGCCTGGTTCCGGTGGTGGTTATAGATGATGCAGAACTGGCGGTGCCTGCGGCAAAAGCTCTAATTGACGGCGGACTTGAAATTATGGAAGTTACTATGCGTACCGATCAGGGTTTAAAAGCAATTGTTAAGGTAAAAGAAGCTTATCCTCAAATGCTCCTAGGGGCTGGAACAGTCCTTTCAATAGAGAATGCCAGAGAAGCTCTGGATGCCGGTGCAGAATTTATCGTATCACCCGGTTTGAATCCGGATTTGATCGAGTGGTGTCAGGGCCAAAAAATAGCTGTAACCCCCGGTGCGGTTACCCCAACTGAAATACAGCAGGCCTTGAAGTTTAACCTGACAGTGCTAAAATTTTTCCCCGGTAATATTTTTGGTGGCATTAAAGGCTGTGAAGCACTTTATAATCCATACAGGATGGTTAAATTTATACCTACTGGTGGGGTAAGCTTGAACAATCTTGAAGATTATGCAAGCAAACCTTATATTCATGCCATAGGGGGAAGCTGGCTGTGCAGTTCTGCAGATATAAATCAAAAAAACTTTGATCAGATTACCCGGATCGTCAAGGAATCAATTGATAAGTTGCTGGGATTTGAGCTTGCTGATCAGGGAAACAGCACTAAAAGTGAAAAGGGATCATTGCCTGCAGCAGAAATAATTTCAGGCAGCTTTGGATTTAATTTAAAAAGAGGCAATCCAGTTGATTATGCAGAGACAGCAGGGACTATAGCCATTAAGACAAATAATGTTGACAGGGCAGTATATTATATCGAGAAGAAGGGAAATAAACTTGGCTGGAGTATTAAACTGGAGAATAATGCAGAAAAGACTGTGATATACCTGGAAGGTGATGCAGGTGATTTGTCAGTACACCTTTTCCAGGGATAAGGGAAGGAGTCAGAATGAGCATTGATAAGGTGGTAACATTCGGCGAAATAATGTTGAGGTTAAAATCACCGGGTGCTGAAAGACTTTTTCAGTCTCCTTCACTGGAAGCAACCTTTGGTGGAGGAGAGGCGAATGTTGCCATTTCTTTGGCAAATTTTGGTATGAATGTCTCTTTTGCTACGGCATTACCGGAGGGCATAATCGGGGATGCCTGCGAACGGGAGTTAAGGAAGTGGGGCGTTGATACTTCTTTAATAGTGCACAATGATGGAAGAATGGGCATCTATTTCCTGGAGAATGGCGCAAATCAACGTTCCTCGCTGGTAGTTTATGATCGGAGTTTCTCGGCCATATCCATGGCCAGGCCGGGTGATATCGATTGGGATCAAGTGTTTAATAAGACAAAATGGTTCCATATTACAGGCATTACTCCCGCAATTTCTGCCGAGACCATGGAACTCTCCTTTGAAGCGGTAAAGAAAGCAAGGCAAAAGGAAGTAACTATATCCTGTGACTTTAATTTTAGAAACAACCTCTGGAAATATGGTAAAGCAGCAACTGAGGTAATGCCTGAGCTGGTAAAATACGTTGATTATGGCATTGCGAACGAGGAAGACTGCCAGAAATCACTCGGTATCGAAGTTGATGTAGAAGTGGAGCAGGGCCACCTTGAGCTGGATA
>SKXC01000010.1 GCA_007128625.1 Syntrophomonadaceae bacterium
GAGGAGACAGCCGGGGCACTGGGTATTGCTTCCGGTTTGATCGATCATGATTTTCCCGTGCAGGAGGTGTCAACGGGCCTGCCTTTTATAATTGTCCCTTTGAAAAGTTTAGAGGCCGTAAGGTCCATTGCTATAGACAGCAGGGGGTATGAGGCCCTGATCGAAAAAGTCAGGGCAAAATCGATCCTCGTGTTTTGTCCGGAAACTTACAGCCCGGCTAATCAGATCAATGCCCGGATGTTTGATCAGTATCACGGTATTGCTGAAGATCCGGCCACCGGCAGCGCCAACGGCTGCCTGGCTGCCTACCTGGTTAAAAACCGCTATTTTGCTTCAACCCAGGTCGATCTGCGGGTAGAACAGGGCTATGAAATCGGACGTCCCTCACTGCTTTTCCTTAAGGCCCGGGAGGAAGCAGCAGAAGGTCCTATCTCTGTTTTTGTCGGGGGCCGGGTGATCAACGTCGCCCGGGGAGAACTGCTCTGAGGTAAGGCGGCACCGCTTATGCTTAAAGGCTTATAGATGCTCAATTACCAGTTCGCACACCTGATCTGTACTGTAACCCATTTCGGCGGCATTTAAAGTTTTAAGCTTACTGCTGCATACTGCACCCACCGCTTTTTCAATGCAGGCGGCTGCATCAGTCTGCCCTAAATAATCGAGCATCATCGCTCCGGCGCATATGGCTGCCAGGGGGTTAATAACCCCTTTGCCGGCATACTTCGGGGCCGAACCGCCAATCGGTTCAAACATGGATACCTGCCCGGGGTGAAGGTTGGCCCCGGCGGCGATACCCATTCCGCCCTGGATAATCGCTCCCAGGTCGGTTATAATATCGCCGAACATGTTGTCGGTAACAATTACATCAAACCATTCCGGGTTTTTAACCATCCACATGCAAATAGCATCAACATGAGCGTAGTTACGTTCTATCTCGGGGTAAAATAGACCCAGCTCGTTAAAGGTCCTTTCCCATAGATCGAAAGCGTAGGTTAGAACATTGGTTTTTCCGCACAATGTGAGCTTCTTTTGCTTGCGCTTGGCCCGGCAGTAGTCGAAAGCGTAACGCAGGCAGCGTTCCACTCCAAAACGGGTATTGATAGATTCCTGGATTGCCACTTCATCATTAGTTCCTTTATGCATAAACCTGCCGGTTCCGGCGTAAAGGCCTTCAGTGTTTTCACGAACTACCACGAAATCTATATCTTCCGGACCTTTATCCTTAATTGGCGTATAAACCCCGGGAAATAGTTTAACCGGGCGCAGGTTGATAAAAAGATCCAGTTCAAAGCGCAGCTTCAGTAAAAGCCCTCTTTCCAGTATGCCCGGTTTAACCTCCGGGTGGCCGATTGCTCCCAGGTAGATGGCATCAAAATTTTTTAGCTCTTCCAGGACACTGTCCGGCAGGATTTCACCGGTTTGCAGGTACCTGTCCCCGCCCAGGTCGTACTTAACCGTCTCCAGTTTAAAATCAAACTTTTCCTGGACGGCATTAAGAACCTTTAAGCCCGCCTGGACCTGTTCCGGACCGGTGCCGTCTCCGGGTATTACTGCAATGTTGTACACTCGCTTTTCCTCCCCTGCTGCCGCTTGGTTTGAACAATTATTAATGCCTGAACCGGGGTCTTACCTGCCGGGTTCAGTTTATCATACCCTAAAACAGGGGATGATAGAAGAGAATAACCGGGATTTAAAACTAAAAAAGATTATTTCGGGCTGTAAAAAAAAAGTTCGATATGGTAAAGTTGTTAAACAGGCGGTTAAGCATTTTCATTCAGACCAACCATATAATATTTAGACCGCCGGGCATCTTAGAAAAGAGGAAAAAATATTTGTTCAAACTACTGGCTCCCGATCAGCATCTGGATAATATTTTCGAACTGGATCCGGATCACCTGCAGTCACTGGGTATTAAAGGGCTTATAACCGACATGGATAACACCCTGGTTGCCTGGAACGACCGCAATATATCGCCCCGGTTGGAAAACTGGTTTGCCATGCTCAAAGAAAGGGACTTCAGGCTGTTTATTATTTCCAACAACAGCAAAGACAGCGGGGGAAAACTGGCCCGCGAGCTGGGTATTCCCGCTATATTTTATGCAGTAAAACCAAGAAAGCGCGCTTTTCGCCAGGCACTCACGCATATGCAGCTTTCACCCGGGCAGGTTGCCGTTATCGGCGATCAAATCTTTACTGATGTCCTGGGAGGAAACCGCCTCGGCCTCTATACAATCCTGGTTACACCGATCACTGAAAAAGAATTTATATGGACCAGGTTGATGCGCAGGCTTGAGCGCCTGGTCTTGAGGCCGGGTGGTCGCAGGTGCGAATCAAAGAATGAGTGAATTCCCCCGGCCTATTTTTATATGGTCTTTACTGTTGATGGTATAATGATCCCAATGGGAACATTATGTAACCTTTATGCCTTTTTGGCTAGAAAATATCAACCGTGAATATCATGTAAGACGTATTTTATGGTTCGGAAACAAGAAATTATCAGTAATTTTCACATATATTAGAAAAAACCCTTGATTAAACCACATAATGTGTTAAAATATAGAATTAGTAGAACTTGTAATTAACTTGCAAATAAGGCGGGAAAAGCGGTTTAGATTGTGAGGTGTGCTTCGATGCAGTATGATGATCCGGATAATAAGCTGGGTTTTAAAATTCC
>SKXC01000021.1 GCA_007128625.1 Syntrophomonadaceae bacterium
ACACCCAGATGACCAAGCTGTTCTTCGACATAAAAATTTGCAAATGGTTCCAGCTGCACATATATTTCACCTATAATCCCGACTTTTAGGGGCTGCCGGGTATGGTCTACAGGAACTTTTCTTATAATCTCGCGGGCTTCCTGGCCGGCTGAATCCAGATCAAGAAGGTTTTTAACCGGGTTCATAACTGCCATCGCTTTACTGAATGCTTTTGATGTCGACCCGGGCACCAGCTCAAGAGGCCTTGTTTTTTGAGCCATCAGTTCAAGATCGTCATATACTGCCAGCTTTTTGTATGCTTTTTTTATGGTCCGCCACAAGTAACCCCAGGAGTAACTGCCTTTCAATTTTTTAAGCTCTTTATAGAAGTGGGCCGGTTTTCTAAGCGGCGGCCAGAAAAAGATAAAATCAAGCTCATACCCGAGATCCTTAAGAATACGCTTGTGCAGTTCACCGTAAAGTCCGGCACGGCAGGGGCCGTAACCGCCTCCGCTGACCAGGATGTCAGCGCCGCGTTCCAGGCATTCCAGGTAAGTGCCCAATACAATTTTAAAGGGAATACAGGCAAACTCAGGGGCATACTTGGCCCCCCTTGATATGGTCTGCCGGGTAGGCCGGTTAGGAGTAATCACTTCGTATCCCAGGTCTTCAAACATCATCTCAACTATCGGGGTTAAAGTGCCCATGTGGGCAAAAGCTGCTTTCACTTAGACTAACCTCCACTTATGCTGTGCTGATTAAGAAAGATAACGGCTGGCCAGTTCCTTTAGAAAAGCAGTTTTTAAATGCAGACTGGCCGCATCAATTCGTTCATTTTTACCATGAACAGTTGTTCTTGTTTCCGGGTTAAAACCTTTATCCATATGGCCTATGCCAAAAGAAGGTATTCCGGCCCTGCGCAAAAATTTAGAGTCGGTCATGGATGCTGAAACAATTGGCAGGCAAACGGTATTGACACCGGTAAGATCAAGAGTTGTTTTTTCCATCAGCTTATAAAAAGGTTCTTCAGAGCTGGAAAAAGTCGGTGGTTGGTACTCGTTAAATTCTACTTCGATCTCTTTACCAATGATCGGGCGCAGTTCGGCTTCAACATACTGGCAATCCTGACCCGGCATGATCCTTATATCAACACTGGCCTCACAGTAATCGGGTACAATGTTGGTTTTGATACCGCCACTAATCATGTTCGGAGACACTGTCATGCGGGTAATCGAGCGCAAAGATTCAATAAAGCTTTTATCCAGCGGTATTATCTCAAGCAGCTTGTCTATCTCACTTGGCCGGACAAGGCTTTTATCAATGCCGGACATTTCTGCAATGCTGCCAAGCAGTTTTTCCACTTCCGGAACCAGGATAGTTTTTGCCCAATAATTGTTCAAGCGGGTAACAGCCCGGCTTAGTTTAACCACGGCGTTATCTGCATCAGTTGGTACCGAACCGTGCCCCGAAGTTCCTCTTGCTTTCAAGCTGCACCAGGCAGTGCCTTTTTCGCCAACCTGCAGGAAATAGATCATTTTTCCATCAAGCATTACAGGATGGTCAGCCCCTTCATTGACTGCATAATCGGCTTTTATTTTATCAGGGTGGTTTTGAAGCAGGTACTCGATACCCAGGTGGCCGCCTGATTCTTCATCTGCAGTTACTGCAATAATCAGTTCGCCCTGCCAGGAAAAATTTTCTTCAACCAGCTGCAGGGCGGCAGAAACCTGGGCAGCCATCAGATCCTTGCAGTCAAGGGCGCCGCGCCCGTAAATTACACCATCTTTGATCATCCCGGAAAAGGGTTCAAAATCCCAGCCTTCTCCCACCGGGACCACATCGGAATGTGACAGGTATAGTAATTTCTTGGGCCCGGACCCAATCCGGGCTATGAAACTGCCCCGCCCTTCTTCCGGTTCAATAATTTCACTTTCAACACCGGCATCTTTAAAAAGCCCCTTTAAGTAAACAGCAACCGCTGTCTCGTTGCCCGGCGGGTTAGTGCTGTTAATCTGGATCAGGTCACTTAATATCTGTTCAGGAGATCTATGCAATATAATAATCCTCCTTACTGACAGATGATCGACTGTAATATGAGATTCTTTTAATGAACAAGTTGGCAGTAACAGTAAATGATCCTTAAGCCACAATAATTTTTAAGCACAATAATTGCAAAAAAGTTATAGCATTTGCTTAATTGGTCTCTTTAACCAGGTGACAGGAGGCCAGATGATCAGGACCAACTTTCTTTAATACAGGAACTTGTTCGGAGCAAATCTCTTCTGCATAGGGACAGCGTGGATGGAATGTGCATCCGGGAGGCGGGTTCGAAGGGCTGGGCACATCACCTGTAAGAATAATCCTTTCTTTTTTCACAGAAGGCTGCATTGAGGGGACTGCTGAAAGCAGGGCCTGCGAATAAGGATGCATCGGCGAGCTATAGAGCTCTCTTTTTGGTGCGTCTTCGACTATACGTCCCAAATACATTACACCAACCCGGTCGGAAATATGTTTAACTACACTCAAATCATGAGAGATAAATAAAAACGTTAAACCATATTTTTCCTGCAATCTTTCAAGCAAGTTAACTATCTGTGATTGGATAGACACATCTAATGCGGAAACCGGTTCATCTGCTACAATAAATTCAGGTTCAAGAACAAGAGC
>SKXC01000118.1 GCA_007128625.1 Syntrophomonadaceae bacterium
AACTTTTTAAAATAAGGCATTAACTAACTTCACATTATTATTTTAAGTAATGTAAAATATTTTGTCAATAGCTGTGTAAAGAAATTTATACATATCCTAAACATGTGAGCCATTTCAAAAATTTTGGCTTGGGTTTCATCCATACAATAGCAAAGCATGCCCCGCAATTTGTTTAAATATGTATGCCTGGTATATGACTGGCGGTATTTTATGGCATGACAAGCCGAGAAGTTGAAGAAACAAGAGTTGTAGTTTTAAACCTTAAAATATTTAAGTGGCAATTCGATTAGTTAACTGACACTATAAAGATAATACATATTCAAATCTTTAAGTATTGCAGGTGTTCTTTTCACGAGGTGGAAGAACCCTTTAACTGGCTGGATGCGACCGGAATCACTGGCCGGATGTCACCGGATTAAGGGGCCAGATGAGACCAGAACGGGTGGCCGGATGCGGCCGGAATACGCAATTAGTTAGCAATTACAATTAAATCATACTTACTTTGTTTATGCAAAAGATTGCCACAACTGTTAACATAATTTCAGTGCCCCGACCCAATTGGTACGAAAATTTGCGGGTATGACATAGTTATTTATACAACAAGCTTACTGCATAATTCTTAATGTGTTCCGATGATTTCAGGACACGATGTAAATTTTTTATGCTGAATCTGCTGCCCCTGCAATTTAGAGGAGGAAGGACTTTGCTGCACAGGTTTACACTCGGAGAAGAGAAAAAATGTTATGGAAAAATACGATAAGCATTGGTGAAGTTCAGAACTGATATATTGCCTTTTTCAAATTCAAGGTCACCGGCATAAAGCAAATGCCCCTTATTACCGCCGGAGAGTTTATTAAAGTAGCTCACATTACTATGCAGCGATTTGTTGTAGGTCATCGCTGCTTTTATTTCTACCGGAAAAAGAGTACTTCCTTTTTTGTACAGCAGGTCGACTTCTTTCTGATTGGCATCGCGGTAAAAATACAGGGCAGGCTCCAACCCCTGGTTCATCCTTGTTTTTAAGGCTTCTACAACAACCATGTTTTCAAATAAGCTGCCCAGCAGAGGGTCTCTTGCAACTTGTTCAATTTCATTTATACCCAGCAAGTATGTTGCCAAACCCACATCTGTAAAGTAAAGTTTGGGTGTTTTTACGATGCGTTTACCAAAATTAGAATGGTAGGGCTTTAACCTGAAGATGATAAAAGAAGCTTCCAGGATTGACAACCATTCTCCCAGAGTGGTGCTTGATACACCAATATCAGCGCTTAAAGCATGAAGGTTAACTAGTTGACCGATCCGGCCGGCCAGTAGGTGCAGGAACTTTTCATAGTGATCGAGATTACGGATATTGCTGACCTGGCGGAGATCTCTTTCTATATAAGACCCCCATGCCCCCACAGTGCGGGGGCACCATCAGAAGGATGAAAACCCTTTGATGGTGAATATATAGCTTGCGGCTGGCGAAGAAGGTCGAATTAACTTGGTGCTTAGAGCCCGCATATAAGACGGACCTCGGTAGCCTGGTGCACCACAGATTGTTGCTGTCGTATAAGACAAGCACGCGGGATAGATTATCCATTAATAGGTTGCTGCACCAGTCGCCAAAAATATAGCCGCAAGAAGGAGCGCTAAAGGTGAAGGTTCTTTTTGAAAGTTGCTGCGGACTGGATGTGCATAAGAAATCGGTTACGGCATGTGTGATCACCCCTGAGGGTAAAGAGATAAATACCTTCGGTACAATGACCGAGGATATCTTTGCCCTGGTGGAGTGGATCAAAGAAAAGGGCTGCACCCATGTGGCCATGGAAAGCACCGGTGTTTACTGGAAACCGATCTACAACTTGCTTGAAATCGAAGACATTGAAATCTTGGTTGTAAATGCCCAGCACATTAAAATGGTTCCCGGTAGAAAGACCGATGTCAAGGATGCCGAATGGATTGCCGACCTTTTGCGTCATGGCCTATTAAAAGGCAGCTATATTCCGGACCGGGGCCAACGTGAACTGAGAGAGCTGGTTCGTTACCGTAAAAGCCTGATCGGTGAACGGTCCCGGGAAGTCAACCGGATGCAAAAAGTGCTTGAGGGCTGCAACATTAAGCTGAGTTCGGTGGCCACTGACATAACCGGTGTTTCTGCCAAGGCTATGCTTAAAGCAATCATTGATGGCGCAGAAGATACTGCCGTTGTGGCCAGGCTGGCCAAGGGTAAAATGAAAAACAAACAAAAGGAATTGGAGAAGGCCTTGGCCGGACTGATCGGTGAACATCAAAAAATGATTCTTTTAGCACAGCTTAAGCATATTGAATTTATGGACCAGCAGATACTGGAACTCAACAAAGAAATCGAAGAGCGAATGCGCCCTTTTGAGGAAGTGCTGGCACTTTTAGAGACTATTCCTGGTGTTGGCCGCAGGTCGTCTGAAGATATCGTGGCCGAAATTGGTATTGATATGAGTAGGTTTCCCAGTGATGGCCACATCTCCTCCTGGGCTGGAATCTCGCCAGGTAATAATGAAAGTGCCGGCAAACGAAAATCAGGTAAAACAACTAAGGGCAATAAATCTTTACGCTCTACGCTCGTGCTATCTGCCAGGTCCGCAGCAAGAACAAAGAACACCTACCTTTCGGCTCAGTATCGGCGGATTGCCTCCAGAAGAGGAGGTAACCGGGCCGCTGTTGCTGTTGGTCATACAATTCTTGTTATCGCCTATCACATCATCAAAAAACGAGAGCCATACAAAGAACTTGGTGCTGATTACTTTGACCAACGCAAAAAAGATGTGGTCGTTAATAATGCTATCAAACGTCTGAAAGACCTTGGTTACAAAGTTACCGTTGAAGCTGCAGCTTAGCTGCTGGCGTATATTTTAATTGTCTAACAACCGCTAGTTTGCTGACCTGGTTTCAGCATACATAGGTTATCTATACCCATTTACCAGGGTTTTCGGGATAGTTTAAGCTAAGTATAAGTAAGTATAAGCAGCTGCTAATCAAGGCTGCTTATTTACATTTTAGACGACTTGCAAAAGAAGAATCAATCAGTTATAATATATATAACAAATATAGTTAGTAATATATAGGTGGTGAGAATATGCTGGCAACCAAATGCCCGGGACAGGATATGCGCTATTGGACAACTGAAGATGTTCACGAAGAAAAATGTCCGGAATGTGGGGAAATTATTGAGTTTTTCAAAACTGATATTCGTTTACGCTGCCAAAACTGCAAAACCAGGGTTGCTAATACAAGGTTTGATATGGGCTGTGCACAGTGGTGTGCTTACGCTGAAATGTGCATCGGTCCTGGTGCAAAGGGATTAAATCAAAAGACTTTTAAGGATATCCTGGTAGAAGAAACAGAAAGGTTAACCAGGGGATTAAATGAAAGCAATAATCTTATAAATAGTATGATCGAACAAGCTGAAGAAAAATGCCGCAGTAAAAAGCTGGATGCACTGACCGTTACCACCGGAATAGTCATTATCAGTCTTTTAAAATTAAAGTTGATAAACAATCCATATACTTATTTAGAAGAGCTTAACCAGAAGCAAACATTTCCCCAGGAGGCCAGGCATAGAATAAAGTCATTATTGGAAAATGTGCTGGATAATAATTTTGAGATGAACAGAAACAGGGGAAGTAAAGAAAAGAAGACAGATCAAACAATGGAAGATGTTATTTATGAATTATTCAATAAATATGATCAAAAAATTAAAGTTTTATATAAACATATGACTTCAAATGGAGGTCGCTGAATATGAACACAGTCAGAAGAAGCATTATATCTATAGATGAAAATAAATGCGACGGATGCGGGATGTGCATACCGGCCTGTGAAGAAGGAGCACTGCAAATTATTGATGGAAAAGCACGCCTGGTCAAAGATCTGTATTGCGACGGGCTGGGCAATTGCCTTGGTGAATGTCCCATGGATGCAATAACGTTAATTGAACGGGAAGCAGAACCTTTTGATGAAAAAGCAGTTGAAGAACATCTGGCTAAAAACAAGAAAGAATTGATAAGCGAAGCTGAATGTAAAAGCTGTTCTGAAATTAGTATAGAACAAAATTTTAGTGAACCATCGAAAAAAAAGAAGGATGAAGCGGTAAATGTTAACGAAAACAGGGCCATGGAAGCTGAATTAAGTCACTGGCCGGTGCAGATGCACCTTGTTTCTCCGGAAGCCCGTTTTCTTCAAAACAAGGATTTACTTATTTCAGCCGATTGTGTGCCCTTTGCCTGCGCCGATTTTCATTCCCGTTTTCTGGCGGGGCACTCTCTTCTAATTGGATGTCCCAAGCTGGATGACATTAAAAGTTACCATGACAAGCTGGTAAAGATATTTAAACGAAACAAACTGAAAAGTATCAGCCTGGTATATATGGAAGTTGGTTGTTGTTTTGGTTTATCACGTTTGGTCCATTCAGCCTTAAAGGAAGCTGAAGTCGATATTCCCTTGAAAGAAACCATTGTAGGTGTAGATGGCAGTATTAAACAGTAAAAGTATTAATCGATCTACCGGCTTTTTAAAGGATATAAGTTTTAATCCTTGATTCGATTTATTTCTGAAGGATCTATTTCTGAAAGGTTTTTTATTGATACATCTTCCAGGACAGATAGCATTTTTTGCTGAGCTTTGACCCAGATAGCTCTTAAAGAACAGTGAGTTTTATCTTGGCACGGGGTGTCACTAAACAGGCAGCGGGTTATCCCAATTTTACCGTCAATATTTTCTATGACCTCTCTTAAGTTAATAGTCGAAGGATCAATGTTTAGTTTTATCCCGCCGGTGGGGCCCCTGGTTCCAGTTATCCATCCTGCATCTTTTAAGAGTGCAAGCAGTTGAACAACAAGATTTACGGGTATGGACCGATTTTGGGCTATTTTTTTGCTGGTAAGAATTTCTCCTTGTGGGTGTGAGGCAAGCTCCGCCAAAATAATGATTGCATATTCGGCTTTTTTGGTAATCATAGTTAGGACCTCTTTTTATAATATAACCATATTGGTTATATTATAATTTATACAAGAAGCACAGTCAATGTTGACGAAAAAAGCTTTAAAATACGGAGGATTTACATTATAATTAAGGTAGAAGATTAAAAAAATATATAAAAAGGTCGTTGATTAAAATGAAAAAAACAGCCAAAATGGTTTTAACCATCATGGTTTGTATGTTTATAATAAGTGCAATTACTTTTACAAGCTCTGTCAGTTCTAATACTGACGCTGATCTTCATGCTGCTGAGGCAAAAAGGCCGATTTATGTAGCTGAGCTGGAGGGGGCGGTCACTGCCGGCGATAACACCTTCCTGCACAGACAGGTTGAAAAGGCCATAGAAGAAGATGCTCAGCTGTTTATATTAGTGCTTAATACACCAGGTGGACTGGTGGATGCAACCATGAAAATTAATGAGCTTTTTTTGAATGCTGAAATACCGGTTGCCGTTCTTGTTGCACCATCCGGGGCGATTGCCGGTTCAGCCGGGGCTTTTATCCTGGTTTCTTCCGACATCGCAGCCATGGCTCCGGGAACAACAGTTGGAGCTGCACAACCGGTTGCTATTTCTCCGGAAGGAGCCCAGGAAACTGATGATAAAACAGTTAAGTTTTATGCTGCGCACATACGCAGCATGGCCCGGGAGCAAGGACGACCGGAAGATCTTGCTGAAAAGTTTGTAACAGAAAACCTTACTCTTGATGCCAGGGATGCCCTGGAAGAAGGAATGATTGAATATATAGCAGGCAATGTTGAAGAACTGACTGATCAGCTTGATGGTGCAGAAATAGAAAAACAGGGTGTAACCTATGCTTTAAACACAGCTAATGCCGAAGTAATAAGCGATGAAATGACTCTATCTGAACGCCTGCAAAACTGGATCAGCGATCCGCAAATATCATTCCTGGTTTTGATGGCCGGTTTCCTGGGAATTTACTTTGGCTTAAGCGCTCCCGGGACTATAGTTCCTGAGGTTAGCGGCCTTATATTACTGATTTTGGGTATATACGGCTTAGGCTTATTTGATACAAATACCACCGGTATAGTAATGATCTTACTGGGAATTGGTTTAATAGCAGCTGAGATATTCACATCCGGTTTTGGCATACTGGGGATCGGGGGTGCGGCTTCACTTGCCGTAGGCGCTGTTTTACTGCCCATGGAGCCACTGATGGATGCTGATTGGTATACTACCTTTTTGATCACCGTTGTAGGCACTGTATTGGGCCTGCTGCTTATCATTATTGTGGTGGCCCAGAGAGTTATACATAGCCGCCGCACTTTTACCGGTGGCAGTTCATACTTTAAAGCTCCGGAAAGAGGCATTGCCACCGAAGATATCAACCCTGAAGGAATGATCAAAGCCCGGGGAGAACTCTGGAAGGCTCGCAGCGACGACGGCAGCACTATTCCTGCCGGAACAGAAGTTAAGATAGTTCGCGCTGAAACTCTAAAACTTTTTGTTCTACCCCTTGAAGAAAATCAGCCAGGTGTTGATGACAGCAAATAAAAAAAGGTTTACTAATATTCAGTTGGTCAAACATGTGTTAGCCATAAAATTATCTAAGGAGGTTGATTTATGATGACAGAAATATTTGGTGACGTCGGTTTATTAATTCCTATACTGGTTGTGGTATTTCTATTTCTTACTTCAGCGATCAAGATTGTTCGTGAGTACGAAAGGCTGGTAGTTTTTCGTCTTGGGCGCCTGATCGGTGAAAAAGGTCCGGGTTTTGTGCTGGTCATTCCTATCGTTGATAAACTGGTGCGTATTTCGCTAAGGATTATTACTCTTGACGTACCG
The DNA here is from genome assembly GCA_007128625.1 of Syntrophomonadaceae bacterium. GTDB lineage: Bacteria > Bacillota > Dethiobacteria > DTU022 > DTU022 > B1SED10-74M. The sequence continues at coordinate 6,803 of SKXC01000118.1, forward strand.
AGCCAGGAGGTTATCACCCGTGATAACGTTACCACCAGCGTAAATGCTGTGGTTTATTACCGGGTAGTCGAACCCAACCGCGCTGTTAACAACGTGGAAGATTTCAAAATGGCTACTGCCCAGCTGGCCCAGACTACATTACGAAGCGTGGCCGGGCAGGCAGACCTTGATGAGCTTTTATCTGAAAGGGAAAAGTTAAACTCAAAAATCCAGAGTATTTTGGATGAAGCGACCGATCCATGGGGGATCAAGGTTACTGCAGTGGAAATTAAAGATGTGGTCATACCGGAATCCCTGCAGAAAGCCATTTCACGGCAGGCAACTGCAGAAAGAGAAAGAAGGGCAGTCATCGTGCAGGCCGATGGGGAAAGAGAAGCGGCCGGCAGAATTGCTGAAGCGGCCAAAACTTTAGCGGCACAGGAAGGCAGCTTCTATGTTCGCTTATTGAGGACACTGCCTGAAATCGCCAGTCAGCAGGGTAATTTGATTGCCTTTCCTCTGCCTATAGAACTAAAGCACCTTTTGCCTGATCCCGCTTTGATACAAGAACCAAAAAAGCAAAAAAAAGATGAATAAGCTGTAATGAGATTTGACGATGAACCAAATAAATAGAGTTTATAAGATTCCTTACCATACTGCTTTCGTGGTTAATCCCACTGCCGGCAATGGTAGGGCCAGGCGGATCTGGTTCAAAATCGAATCATTACTGGAAAAGCGCGGGCAGCATTACCGGGTCTATTTTACCCGAAAAACAGGTGAAGGGACCGATCTTGCTGCCCTTGCTGTATCTGATGAGGCTGAACTGACGGTGGCAGGTTATGCATAGTTCCCCGGGCGAATATTGACGATGGTTTATTAGACCTTTGCCTGGTTAAAAAACGCAGCATCTCAAATCTGATCGATTTAGGCCTGAAGGTTATTTTCAGAAGACATCTGGATAGCAGTGATGTTGTTAAGTTTGCTGGAAGCGATATTTACATGAAAGCTGTACAAAAAGTCCCAGTTCATATTGACGGGGATTTGTTTGATTTACCTGAGGTGAATATAACCACAAAACCGGGGATTCTTCGTGTATTAGCCCCCGCAAAGCAGATGATACGTTAGATGAACAGCGAATTGCCGGCAAAAACAATTTGTTCTGGTTCTTTGCAATAATTAAGAACGATCTGCAATTTAAAAATCTTTACCTATTGATTACCTGGTAAAGAGTAGTTATAATAATATAGCAGGAAAAGAGCAGGCGAGCGTGGCGGAACGGCAGACGCGCTAGGTTCAGGACCTAGTGGGCTTAACGCCCGTGGAGGTTCAAGTCCTCTCGCTCGCACCAGCAAAGAAGGGGCTTTCAGAGTTTTAAAAACTTATGGAAGCCCCTTTTTATAGCCTTATTTATTTTATCATACGAATATTAACTTTAAGCTTGATGATAGTAAGAGCTCCTAATCGCCATAAGCAATTCAGAGGTAGCTTTCTAAAAAAGGCGAGCAAAAAAATCGATATGCTGACTGGCAATGGCATCCCAGGTGAATTTATCATAAACGGTTTTTAACCCGTTTTCGATCAGCTTATTTCTTAAAGAATCTTCTTCCAGAATACTTTCTATGGCCTTAGACATCTCTTCCCTGTTTTTAGGGTTAACCAGAAGGGCATCGTTTTGATCGGTAAGAAAATGCCTGATTCCTCCTAGATTAGTAACCACAACAGGAGTACCACAGGCCATAGCTTCTATTACGGTCATTCCAAAGGGTTCAAAGCGGGATGACAGAACGAAAATCATGGCGTTACGGTAATAAGGCGCCATCAACTCATCTGGAACATAACCCGGCAGTAAAACTCGCTCCTGCAAATTATAATTTTCAGCGATCTCGATCAGTTCATTTTTCAAATCTATTTCGGGTTGTTTGGGATTTTTTGAACCTCCACCGATCACCAGGTACAGATCGGGATATTTTTGCGCCAGAAGAGCAAAAGAATGAACCAACAAATCAAAACCCTTGTTGTGATCAATACGGGCCAGGGCCAGAACATAGTTTTCCGGCAGTCCCGTTTTTAGTTCGTTATCTCCTGCTTGAAGTGGATGAAAAACTTCTATATCGACACCAGGAGGTATAATAACCATGTTGTCAATTTCAAAATCATAGAAATGCTTGTAGTTATCATATTCTGCCTGACTGGTAGCGGTGATGCCACGAGCATTTTTGAAAATAATCTTTTCCTGGGCGATACGTTCTTCAAAGCGGAACATATCTTCAGCTCCGGGGACATCTTTAAACCTTTCTTTTTTCCAGGCCCCCAGTGAATGAGAAGTATGCACAAAAAAATGGTTAAAGCGTTTAGATATTTTCATGGCCACGTACCCGGCATCCCAGTAGTGTGAATGAAATATATCGTATTTCAAATTATGTTTTTGCATGTAGTGTTCCATGTTGTCAACAAGTTCATCCAGTACAGGCAAAAGTTCTTCTTTGGGTATAAATTGGTCCGGTCCGGCAGGGATACGGACCACGCGCACATCATTATTGACCGGTTCTTCCGGTAGTCTTCCTTCAAAATTACGGGTATAAATATCAACCTTGCAGCCTTCCCTCCGAGCCAGTGCCTTGGCCAGTTCAAGAACATATACAACCTGGCCACCTGTATCGGTTGCCCCCAGAACCGGTTTCGGGTCGAAATATCCGTGAATGCTTAACATGGCAATACGTTTCATTATGCTGCCAGCTCCTTTCTGTTTAAAGATGATTCAATTATTTTAAAACATATAATACAAATGCTGTGAATATAAGAGTTTAGTGGTTATGCTCATTTACCGGTGGAGGTATAATAATGTCTGCCAATTTTTTATGAGCGGAGATAATATCATGTTCAATTAAAAGTACTTTTTCTAAAAAATCAGTTGATGCGTCCCGGGAGCGTTCCAGCCGGGCTTTCTTTGTCTGCCGGAAATCACGGTTAATAAAAACCTTTAAATCAACATTTTTCAAGGTGGTAGTATAGGTGCCTTCCACGATGACAACATTAACATCCTCGATCGATACAGTCTCTTCGGTTATCCGGTCTTGATCGAAAATAACCAGCGGCTTACTAACAACTTTTTTATTGCTTTTTTTAATGTCTTCAATATTGTGTTCTATCAGGTCAAGTTTTACTTCCTGAGGGCCAACCCGGCTTATATTCTCCAGTCTCTTTTTATGGTTTGTCTGAGGTGGATAAACAAAGTAATCATCCTGCTGCAGTATTAAAGCCCTGTATCCCTTACCTGTGCACAGTTCAGCAAGAACTGCTGCTGTTTCAGACTTGCCACAACCCGATTCCCCGGCAACAGTTACTACAACAGGGGCTTTTGATTTTATTAGTATTTCTGCCAGTTCTTCATAAATCAATGCTGCACTTTTACGATGATAATCGGTTATTAAAAGTTTATCACCAATCAT
>SKXC01000042.1 GCA_007128625.1 Syntrophomonadaceae bacterium
AGCTGTGCCCCTTCACCAAAACCCATGGCCAGCGGCAATAACCCCAGTGCTGTTGTAGCCGTGGTCATCAGGATCGGGCGTAAACGGGCGGCTGCTCCTTCGATAATCGCTTCACTAAGCTCAAAGCCATGCAATCTTCTTTGCTGGTTGATGTAATCGACCATAATTATGCCATCATTAACCAGGATTCCGGATAAAACAATTAAACCAATCAAGGCCGGCACACTAATGCTGTTACCGGTAACCATCAGGGCAATTATTGAACCGGCATAAGCCAGGGGCAGGGTGCAGATAATTATAAAGGGGTGTAGTAATGATTCAAACTGGGCCGCCATAACCAGGTAAACCAAAAGAGCAGCAACGATAAGGACCAGTTCCAGTTCTTCAAGCACATCATCCATTAACACGGCACTACCGGCGGTTTTTATTTCATATCCGGGCGGCAGATCTATAACTTGCAAAGCTTCGAAGGCTTCACTCCTGGCCGTACCAAGGTCAATATTACCGTACTGGGCTTCAACCTGGCCTACTATTTCCCGGTCTTCCCGGGGAATGCTCCGAGGCCCAAAAGCTTCTTCCAGGGTGGCCACTTCATCAATGCGTACATATTGTCCTCCGGCAGTGTAAAATCCGACACTACCCAGATCCTCAACTGTCTTAAGTTCCTGTTTTTCATAACCAAGGATAATTTGTAAAATTCCTGTCTCAGTTTCAAGACGGCTGACCGGCAACCCTTCCAGCGCTTCGCGAACAGCCCCTGCTACCTGGGCCAGGGTAACTCCTCTCTTCAAAGCTTCACTATGATCGAGACGGACATGAACCTCAGGCCGATTTTCCTCGAGAGAAGACTGTACATCGCTGAAGGTGGGATGGTCAGCTAGTATCTCTACTGCCTGCTCGGTTATTTTCATAACTGTATCCAGATCGCCGCCACTGATCACCAGATCAAGGCTGGTTTCCAGTCCGGCAGCATCAAGCACTGATTCACGATTAAAAGATGTTTCTGCTTCATACGGGAGAGCATCGGTCTGCACCCTGGTTTCTTCAATAATCCGATCTATTTCTCCCATGAAAGCGGGATCAATCTCGACCCTGACCCGGGCTTCATTGGATGAACCGCCACCACCGGGCATACCCATAAACTGAGAACCTCCGACCCGGGTCGAAATAGCAACCACTTCTTCTTTATCCGCAAGAATTAATTCCAGTTCGGATACGAAAGAATCAGTTTTATCCAGGGTGCTGCCCGGAGGAAGGTTGATGTTAATCGAAAAGGAAGACTCGTCAGGCGAAGGAAACAGCTCGGTTCCCAGGGTAGTAAAACCAAGTGCGCCACCGGCAACAAAAAGAGCAGCAAAAATAATTACCCACCAGGGATGATTAACCGCAAGTTTTAATGCCCTGCGATAATTGGGCAAACTGGGCGGTTTTGACCCGTTTGCTTCCAAATCCCGGCGCCGATGCAGGGAACGCGAAGCCAGCAGGGGTATAACTGTAAGGGCTACAAACAGGGAGGCAAGGATTGCACAACCCACGGTCAGGGCAAATTCCCAGAACAGCTGCCCGGCCAGGCCGGAAAGAAAGATCACCGGGAAAAAAACACTGATCGTTGTAAGTGTAGAAGCGGTAATCGCACCGGCAACTTCCCTGGCTCCTTTAACAGCAGCATCGGCAGGATTTTCTCCCAGTTGATAGTGGCGATAAATATTTTCACTTACAACAATAGCATTGTCAACCAGCATACCTGCAGCCAGGGCCAGGCCGCCCAGGGTCATCAGGTTAATGGTCAAATCAGCAAAGTATAGCAGGGTAAATGTGGCAATGATCGCCGTGGGAATACTTAAGGCAATGAACATGGTTGTTCGCCAATTTTTGAGGAATAAAATCAAAACTATGATTGCCAGGGCAGCTCCGCCGAGCAGCGACCAGGCCAGGTCTGCCAGGGCTCTTTCGATTTCTTCTGCCTGATCCAGGACAGTATCAAATTCAATTTGGGAAAATTCACCAATACTTTCATCAGAAAGCTGATCCAGCACCTGGCGGACCTGCCTGGCCACTGTAACCGTATTGGCGTCACCTTCTTTTTGGATGACCAGGCTTATACTGGGCTGCCGGTTGTAACGGGTAATCGTTGATGGTTCGTAAGCATCCTGTTCAACTTCGGCGATCATTCCCAGGGATACCGGTATGATTGGAAAATCGTCATCAAGATCCATCCCTGCTAAAGGATTGCCACCCATTCCTCCCGCAGACATGGAATTACCGACCATTGAGGTTACCATTAGCTCGGTCAGCAGATTCTCCAGGCCTCTGGAAGCCTGATCAAGGCTCCGGCTGAATTCTCTTTCTACGTTTGAAAGCCAGGTTTCAAGGTCGGGTAATGAAATAATCGGTTCCCGGCGGATTTCTGCCCAATTTTCATGAAAACTGACCAGTATATAGTTTGTACCGGCCCCTGTTATCAAAGGATGACTGTCGACCAGGGAATTAAGATCCCCGGCAGTAACATCATAACTGTCAAGTCGGATTGGATTAAGGGGAACAATAACCCGATCATTATCCCAAACAGCATGTTCAATTAGCCAAACTTCTTGTAGTCTAACCTTATCACTGACTGTAATATCATTTAGTGTTTCTCCTCCCGTTACCCTGGTAAGCCCGAGAGAGGATAATGACAGGGCAAGGTAACTGCCCTCCGGTTCATAAGTTATTGCCGGATTAACCGTAAAAATACGCATGCTTCTTTCAATATCTATATCGTTACGAAAAGCCGGATCCTGCTTAACGGGAAGAATAATCCTGCTGTTAACGATGGTTGCCGCTCCAAAATCAAAGATATCATCCCAGTACAGTTCCCGGACCGGCATACCCTCCAAACCTCCAGCAGATCCACCGGAAAATTGACCGGCCTGATCTGCCAGCAGGCGGTTCAGGTCTATATCTATTTCATCTCCGATCATCTTTTCAAGTTCTTCCTGATCAATTTTGAAACCTACTATCAGCTCCGAAAGCAGATCTATTTCCGCATAGCGCCCCAGGAAACGCAGCCTGACCTGGTTGTCTTCTAGTTCAATGATCCCGGCCGGCAAATCCATCAGGCTGGCCCTGAGAACATTGGCCACCTGTTGAAAAGAAACCTCGTATTCCGCCATTGCATCAGGCGTGGCACGCACAAAAATATCTTCTTCCACTCCACCCATAACCTGCACCTCGGCCACACCTCGGACCGACTCCAGCCTCGGAGAAGCTGTATCTTTAAGCCACCCTGTTAACCGGGCCAGATCATCGGCTCCACTGGCTGAAACCTGCATTATAGGCATCAAGGTAGGATCAAATTCAAGGATCATCGGTCTATTGGCCCCATCGGGAAGGCTGACCAGGTCAATACGCATTCTAACATTTTCACGAAGATCTTTTACGTCAGCACCCCAGTCAAAAATAACTATGACCAGGGAAAGGTTTTCCTGGGAAAAAGATCTTATTCCAGTTACCCCGCCAACAGCAGAAACACTGTCTTCAATCGGTTTGGTTACCAGTTCAAGAGATTCCTGGGGCGAACTGCCGGGAAATGAAGTAATTACTGCCAGCACCGGGGCTTCTATATCAGGCAACAGGTCAAGCGGGCTCTGATACAGGCTTACCAGGCCGATAATTAATATCAAGAACAGTATTGCAGCAGTGGCTACAGGTCTTTTTACTGCCTTATTTGAAATGTTCATCTCAGTATTCTCCTCAAGGTTTAGCCCCCAAAAAGCAGTTTTACCGGCATATTCACATAAAATGCTATTCATTTTTTAAGCCGGTGTAAATACCATGAAGGCAAACCTTGCTTTATAACAATTCTGCCAGTTAAAGTAATCACCATTCCGGCCGACCGGTCGGTCGGCCCAATACATATTATAACACAGCCGGCTCACTTTAAAAGCCCCTGGAAAAAGTTCTATTTTTCTGAATAAAAAGCAGGGGTATATTTACAAATCAGGTCCCAGGCTTCACGGACATTTTCTTCAGTTGTAGTTCTCTGTCCAATAGCCATACGGATGGTATATTTCCCTTTGAGTGACGTATGGGTCAGGAAAATACGCCCGGAAGCATTCACTTTTTCAAGCAGAGCAGCATTCAAACGGGCCAGTTCTCCTTCAGAAGCTCCTTCCTTTTTTAACCGGAAACAGACCAGGCTAAAATTTACCGGGGCCATTAATTCAAAACGGCTGTCTTTTTCTACCCATTCTTTAAACAGGCCGGCCAGTCGAAGGTGCTCACGCACCACTTCCTGCAGGCCTTTCAGCCCGTAAGAGCGGATCACAAACCACAACTTCAAGGCCCGGAAGCGCCGGCCCAGTTGAATGCCCCAGTCGCGGTAATTCTTGACCTCGGCGTCCCGACCGGTTTTTAAATACTCGGGATGAATTTCAAACGTGCGAATCAGCAGTTCTTCATCTTTTACAAAGTATGCCGAACAATCAAAATTGGTAAGCATCCACTTGTGGGGATTAAAAACGAACGAATCAAAGGTTTCAGCACCCTCGAGCATTTTTCGCTTTTCATCAAGCAGTGCGGCTGTTCCGCCATAAGCTCCATCAACATGAAACCAAAGATTATGGCGGCGGCATATCCCGCCAATCTCAGCCAGGGGATCAACAGCTGCAGAGGAGGTAGTACCCAGGGTGGCAACCACACAGGCCGGCACCAGCCTCCTGCTTTTATCTTCTTGTATCGCTTTTTCCAGTTTGTCGGGAATAAGGGCAAAGTTATGGTCGGTAGGAATATGGCGCAGGTTCTCAATACCATAACCGGCAATCTTTACTGCTTTATCAATACTGGAATGCCCCTCCTCGGAAGTATAAACACAAAGTGGTTTACTCAAACCGGTGCGGTTTGCCTCAAAACCGGTTGCTTTTTCCCGGGCGGTTAAAAGGGCACATAAAGTGGCGGTGGAAGCTGTATCCTGAATAACCCCGCTCATTCCTGCCGGCAAACCAATCATTCGGCCGAGCCAACGCATGACCACTTCTTCGAGTTCGGCCGCTGCCGGTGAGGTCTCCCAGATCATGCACTGGGCTCCCAGCCCGGCGGTTAGAAGTTCGGCCAGCACCGAAGCCGGGCTGTTGTTGGCGGGAAAATAGGCAAACCAACCCGGGTGCTGCCAGTGCGTAATCCCGGGTATGATTATTTCCTGAAAATCATTAAATATTTTTTCCATCGGTTCACCGTCAGCAGGCGGCTTTTCAGGCAAAACATTTTTGATATCACCGGGCTTGACAGTGGAGCGTACAGGATATTGCTCAACCTGTTCAAAATAATCTGCCACCCAGTCAATGAATTCATGTCCGTAACGGCGGAATTCTTCCTTATTCATGATCCGGTCCTCCCCATATAATAATGATCTTCTTATTAATAATGATCTTTCTTTTAATTCACCTTTCTGCCAGCAAACTGCCCGGTTTTAATCATGCGGCCAAGATGATAAAAGGCCGTGCCATAATAAGCCAGGCCGGCTGGATAAAGCAGTACAAAAGCCCGGGGGCCTTCAAAAACCAGTGCAGTAATGATCAAGACCACAGGTACTAGCCGGGCCAGGCTTATCCGCTGCCTGAGAAGGATCATTTTATTTTTATCATCGTAAACCGGCTTGTCAGAGCTCAGTATGCTCAGGACCATAAATGCTGCTGCAAGCAGCAGTAAACTGCCAAGTTTGTAGATGTCTACAGTTTCTGCAGTAAAGGAAATACCGGGGACAATTAACAACATGACCAAGAACAGGAATGGTGAAATTAAGGCAAATATATTTTGTTTTCGGTTTTGAGGATGCAAGTGAGCATCAAAGATAAAAACCGGGGACAGGATCAAAAGAGCAGTAAATATTCCATCGTAATAGAGTATCGCACCGAGAATGATCAGCAAAAATGAATCTATACTCGTTGACCGCATTCCACTGCTGCCGTTAAGAACCCTGCTCACAAGTAAGATAAAAAAAAGGAAGACAAAACCGGGACCGTCAAAAAAAAGGGCGATGATCAAGGTAAAAGGCAGGGCAACAAAAGCCGACCATTCGCAGGCCGGATCAATTTCCCGGCCAATCGCCCAACTCATAAAAACAGCAAATGCAGTTGCTCCCGCCGTTCCTAAAGCTTCAAGAAAAGGAGCGGCTGCAGCAAGCTGGCACCCTAAAATTACCACTGCTGTGCCCAGGGTTATACCGGCAACCAGGCGGTTTGTTTTACGACTCATTACAAGCGGCCTGCCAGTAGCGATAATCTTATTAATATTAATCTATCCTTTCTGATCCGGGCTATTTCCACAAAACTAATAATTCTCTATTAAAAACCATTCTTAATATTATAACGGCTGTAGGCAATGTTACCGCCGACAATGGTCATATCGACTTCGATATCCCTGATCATCGAAGGTTCTGCGGCTTTTATATCCTCCGAAAGAACTACCAGGTCAGCCAGTTTCCCTTCAGTAATACTGCCCTTGATGTTTTCTTCAAAGGTGCAGCAGGCAGATCCCATGGTATATATATAAAGGGCCTGCTCCAGGCTCAAACACTGGTCGGGAAACCAGCCACCGGGAGGATTGCCGTTTTTGTCCTGCCTGGTTACGGCTGCATGAATTCCCTCAAGAGGTTTATAACTTTCCACCGGGCAGTCTGAACCTCCTGCCAGCCTGATACCCCGCTCAATAAAATCTTTCCAGCGATAGGTCCAGGCAGCGCGTTTTAAACCCAAATGCCGGTCGACAAGAACATGGTCGGAGGGTATAAACGACGGTTGAATATCGGCAATTACATTTTGCTCTTCAAAACGTTCAAGAATAGAAGGACTGCTCATCGACACATGAATGATTCGAAATCGTGGATCTGATCGGGGAAAATTTTGGGTAGTCTCCTCATAAACATCTAAAACCATATTAACTGCCGCATCACCGATAGCATGCACAGCAACCTGCATGTCATTTTCATAAGCAAGCCTGACCAGCTGTTTCAGCTCACTGCGGGGCAAAACAACCACCCCGTAATTTTCCGGGTCATCTTCGTACGGGGTCGAAACAAGGGCTGTTCTACCGCCGATCGAGCCATCGGTCAAAAGCTTCAGCGGTCCGATTTTAAACATATCACTGCCCTGGCCGGTGCGGTATCCACACTTCAAAAAATATTGCAATTCATCCATGGTGGGGAGCAGTGCCTGCAGGTTTATACGCAGGGGCAGTTCTCCGGATAATTCGAGTTCACGGTAAGTGTCAACCAAAAGCGGTGATTTTTTGCCGCCCAGGGCGGTCAGGTCATCTGTCTGAACCGAAGTTAACCCGGCTGCAATAAAATCTTCGGCGGCCGACTTGATCAATTCCTTAAGCATATCTCTATCCATGGGGGGGAAAAGATCCATAACCAGCCTCATAGCCTTTTCTTCAAGTACCCCCGTGGGCAGACCCTGCAAGCCGGTTACTACATTTCCTCCCCTGATTTTAGCAGGTTGACGATCAATGCCTGCTTTCTTCAGAGCTGCCGAATTAACCGAAAGAATATGACAACAGGTCCGCATTATGGCCACAGGGTGTTCTAAAGAAGCCCGGTCAAGATCCTCACGTTCAGGCATACGGTTTTCATTAAAAAAGACCTGATCCCATCCCCATCCGAAAACCCATTCGCCGGTTTTTATCCTCTTTTTTCGGATAAAATCCTGAATCTCGGCAATGACCTGCTCAATACCCTTGCAGTGCCGTAAATCTACTTTTTCAGCAGTTAAAGCATGACTGAGCAGGTGCATGTGGCTGTCATTGAAGCCCGGAACAAGGGTCCTTCCCGCCAGGTCTACCATCGTAGTCATATCGCTCTTTAAAGCGAGCACTTCACTGTCATCGCCTACGGCAGCAATTTTACCTGCCTTAACTGCTACGGCCCGGGCTTCCTGCTGCTGATAATCTATAGTTAGAACACGGCCGTTATAAAAAATAAGATCCATTGCTCAAGCTCCTTTCTGCTACAGCGGCTGGCTGCCGGTTACCTCGTCAACCGTGATCAGGTTTCTGCGTTCAACTTAGAACTTAGCCCGGACCACTTGCTGCCACTCCTGGTTGAGCAGATTTACAGTTCAAACAATTCCCGGTGTATTCTCGATGGCGGAACATTGAGCTGCTTAAGTTCAAAAAAAGTTGCCCTGCTCATCGCCGGTGGCCCGCAAATAAAAAATTCCTTGTTCTCTATGTTCTTAATATAGCTTAAGATCATCTGACCCTTAAGGTGACCTTTCTCACCCTGCCAGTCGGGCTGGTCAGACATAACCAGGACAACCTTGAAACCGGGCATCTCTTTCTCGATTTTTGCCAGCTCTTCCTGGAAACAGAGGTTCTTCTCACTGCGGTTGGCCCAAAAAAGGGTGACTTTTTTATTTATTTTATGATCATACATATAACGCAGCATGCTTATAAAAGGGGTAATGCCAACCCCGCCGGCAATAAAAACCGGCTCGCCCCGGGAATAGTTTAAAAAGCTGAAAACACCGTAAGACCCATCAATGATAGCCCGGTCACCAACCCTGGTGTCCTTGATAGTCATCGTAAAATCACCCAGCATTTTGGGCGTAATTGACAGATGCTCTGCAGTAGGGCTTGAAGATATTGTGAAGGGGTGAGGTGAAGATAACGTATTGTTACGTATTAACTGAATGAACAAAAACTGACCCGGTTTATAGCTTAAGCGGGGCCCTTTAAAAAAAAGACTCCATATATCTTCAGCTTCCTGCCTCACCTCGACAACTTCATAGGGGTTACTGCGAATTGTAATAATCCGGACCAGGCGGTAAATCATAATGGCCATAAACAAAACAGCCAGAAGCAGCCAAAAATAATAAAGATTTGAACCGGCCTCTGTATAGAAAAAAACATGGATCAGCACTAAGGGAAATAAAAGATAGTTGACAAGATGAATATTACGCCAGACTTCGTAGGCCAGGCCAAGTTTCTTATAGGTTGCAGCCAGGCCGGCGGTGGTAATGAATCCGAGCAAGGCCAGTATACCGATCCAAAGAAAGATACCCGGCATTAGTTCGCCGAATTCCCTGAAGCGATACAAAACGATCAGGATCATATGCAGGAACACTAATATCAGGCCGATCCGCCCGAAAACCCGGTGCCAGCGGAACATACGGTCAAGACCAAAACCGGACTCAATTATTTTAATCCGGGAGACAAAAACAAATTGAAGGAAAATAAAAATCAGCCCCAACGGGGCAAACAGAATACTTAAATAACGAAGATAAAGCCGACCCAACAGATTTAAGTCCAATGATAATGCCCAGAAAACAACTGTAATAACCAGCATTACCATTATTACCAGCAAGACCAGGCGTGTTTTCATAAAAAACCTCCCCCTTAAAAATCTTTTCTGAGAATTTTACAAACCTTTGCCACTATTCTATAAAAAAGTCAATCAGATTACAAATACATCATTTTTAGAAGATAGGTTAAGATACATAGAGTTATAACTGGCAGAAGCGGCCAGGCCGGTATTGCACTCCCATATTTTTACCTCTATATTATAATGAGATAGTTAAATGATTATCTGTAATTGTAATCTTCCGGTTACCCAGACTAAAATTAAAGGGGAAAGCTTTTGGATAATCCTGGCATAAGCAGGGTAAAACAATTCCTTCTTATAATCATTCTGCTTTTTGGATGGGTATTAATTGTGCTCTACCCCAACCCCGTTCACCTGTACACCAGTATATCCAGGTTGAAAAACCCACCGGTGATACCTTTGCAGGTATCCGGGCTGGCCCTTCAATTTCAAGACAGTACACCTTCAGAAATTGAAAGCTTCGTCTATGCTCAACTGCCCTACAGTTACGACTGGGAAATATACAATATGCCCTGGTACTTCCCCAGCCTGCAAGAGGCTATGCAAATCGGCAGGGGCGACTGCAAAGCACGTTACTTGCTTTTTGCCTCATTGCTGGAAGAATTAAATATTCCGTACCAGAAAAACATATCATTAACCCATATCTGGGTTGACTACGAAGGCAAGCCGCAAAACACCCTTGAAAACCTGGAGGAATCAATGTTTATTACTGATGAAAGCGGCCGTCTTCGATTCAGTAT
>SKXC01000070.1 GCA_007128625.1 Syntrophomonadaceae bacterium
ACAATACCGGCACCGCAACCTTTGATTAAACCTGAAAGATCCCTACTGTAGTGATCAACACTGTTTAATCGTATACCGGCCAGTGATATAGCGGCAACCTTAAATATGATCAAACCCTCCCAACTACCAGCCGCCGGCCGGACCAGGCAGTAATCATAAACCTTAACAGGCGGCGGTGTAACTTTAGATAATTACTGCCAGGACCCTCTATTCCTGTTTGATCAGTTCGGCCAGGGCTTCAGCCATCTCCCTTGTTCCAGTCTTACCGCCGAGATCGGCGGTAACCTTTTTACCTTCCCTGATTAAATTTGCCAGGGCCCTTTCAATTTTTCCGGCCGCATCTTTTTCACCAATATAGCCGAGCATCAGCACAGCAGCCATGATCATCGCCGCTGGATTGGCCCGGTTTTGTCCGGCATATTTTGGAGCGCTGCCGTGAACCGGTTCGAAGAGGGCGGCATGATCCCCGATATTGGCACCGGGAACAAGGCCAAGCCCCCCGACCAGACCGGCACAAAGATCCGACAAAATATCACCGTAGAGGTTGGGCATGACCATCACATCATACTGCCAGGGCTTTTGAACCAGCTGCATGGCCATGTTATCGACGATACGATCTTCAAATTCAACCTGCGGGTATTCTTCAGCAACCTTTCTGGCCGTCTCCAAAAAAAGACCGTCTGATAGCTTCATAATATTGGCCTTGTGCACTGCAGTTACTTTTTTCCTTTTGGCGCTGAGGGTGTAATCAAAAGCAAAGCGAACGATCCGTTCGGAGGCCCTGCGGGTAATAATCTTGATACTTTCTGCCGCGTCCTCGCCGACCATGTGCTCGATCCCGGCATATAAATCTTCGGTATTTTCACGGACCACGACCAGATCAATGTCGGTGAAAAGCGAGCGAATTCCTGGAAAAGTCTTGGATGGACGCAGGTTGGCATATAAATCAAGTTCTTTACGCAAGGCAACGTTAATACTGCGAAATCCAGACCCAATCGGAGTGGTCAGCGGACCCTTCAGAGCCACGCCGGTTTTATTGATCGATTCTATAACTTCAGATGGAAGCGGTGTGCCTAATTCCTCAAGGGCTCCTTCACCGGCCCTGACTTCTTCCCAGTTGATTTTAACCCCGGCTGCTTCGATCGCCATTAATGCTGCTTCGGTAATTTCCGGCCCGATGCCGTCGCCCCTGATCAAAGTTGCCTTATGCATAAGTTGGCCTCCTTTATTGGTTTGGCTTAACAAGCTCTTTTAAAATCCTAACTTTAACATGCCTGTTTTTTTAGTCTGTAGTTTTTTGAATATCCTTTAAACCTTATTGATAATTTTTCAATCCACTCCAAAACCGATCGACCTGCCGGGCAGTCTCAGCAAGATTTTCGCTGTTATCGATTATAACATCGGCATCCTTTTTTTTATCCTCCAGCGGTTTCTGAGTGCCGAGCCTTTTTTCAGCCTCAAGGCGGCTGAGCTTATCCCTCTGCCGGAGGCGGAGTATTTGGGTATCGCGGGGCACATAAACAAGCAGGACCAGGTCAACCAGCTTTTGCATCCCGGCTTCGATCAAGAGGGGAATATCGTAAACCACCACGGCATCAGGATCATCTTTTTTAATCTTCTCAGAAAGCTCAAGCAAACGGGAGCCAACCCTGGGATGAACAATTGTATTTAGTTTTTTCAGCTCCTGCTGATTATTGAAAACAATATCAGCCAGCCTGGCCCTGTCAATATTGCGGTCGGGCAAAAGTACTGACTTGCCCAGCCAGTCAACAATCTCCTGCCAGGCCGGTTGACCCGGTTCTACAGCTTCCCGGGCCAGCTGATCTGCATCAATCAGATAGGCCCCCTTTTCGACCAGCATGGCGGCGACTGTACTTTTACCTGAAGCTATCCCCCCCGTTAAACCGATAATGAACATGTAATGATCAATCCTTTATTAAAGTTAAAATGTATCTTTTACTTTTGACAGCGGGGACAATAATAAGTTCCCCGACCGGCAATTTTCGTCTTTTCAATCGCTGCTCCACAGCGGCATTGTTCATTTTTCCGGCCGTATACTGCCAGTCTCGACTGAAAATCTCCGAGAGCCCCGCTTGCATTACGGTAATCACGAAAAGTGGTCCCGCCATATTTTATCCCATCAGATAAAACTTCCCGGATTGACTGGAAGAGTTTTTCCATATCATCCCGGCTCAAGCTTTTTACCTGCCGGTCAGGATGAATGCCGCAGCGAAAAAGACACTCATCGGTGTAAATATTGCCCATCCCGGCAGCAAAACCCTGGTCAAGGAGCAGGGCTTTAAGCCGGCTTTTTTCTTTCCTGGCTAAAAGCTGCATAAAATCTTCACAGCAGAGATCGTTTAAAATATCGGGACCAACCCGCTTTAAAACAATCGACTGCAGCTGGTAGTAATCGTCGACCAGCCAGAGACGGCCAAAACGCCGCATATCTGAAAAATGAAGGGCCGAACCATCATTAAAGGGAAGTGATAGGCGCAGGAAACGGTCTTCTACGGGCATCCCATCTTTGGCATAAAACAAATTACCGGTCATGCGCAGATGCACTGCAAGGATGCCGCGATCAAGGTTAATCAGCAGGTATTTTCCCCTGCGCATAATGTTTTTCACCGCCCGTCCGGCCAAATTGGCAGCAAAGAGCTCTGGTGTAGGATGGGCAATTGTCCGGGGAATATGTAAAACCGGGGCATCAAATATCTTATTTATCAGCAGCGGTTCAAGTTCGCGGCGTATAACTTCTACTTCAGGCAGCTCTGGCATGTTTGGCTCCTTCTATTATTATCCCGGTAATTGCTGCATTCTTTTTTTGCCAGGGATATTTAAAGTTGTTTTAATTCCTCCCAGCTGCCGCCCCACTTCAAGTCTACCTGCAGGGGAACAGATAGAGAAAAGGCCCCCTCCATTTCACGCCGGACCATGGGGGCAAAAAAGTTCAGCTCATCTTCTTCTATTTCAAAAAGCAGTTCATCATGGATCTGCAATAACATGCAGGCCTTAAATCCACCATCTTTAATAATCTGATCAATCTTCAACATGGCCATTTTGATAATATCAGCAGCCGAACCCTGGATGGGAGTGTTCAAAGCCATGCGTTCAGCAAAGCTGCGCAGATTGTGATTGGAAGAATGGATTTCGGGCAAATAGCGGCGGCGGTTAAAAAGGCTTGTAACATAGCCTTTTTCTCGAGCCTGTTCGATTGTTGTTTCCATGTATTGTTTAACCCCGCTGTAGCGTTCGAAATAACTGTCTATATAAGCCCTGGCTTCAGCACGGGGAATTTTCAAACCCTGGGCCAGGCCATAATCACTGGAACCGTAAATGATCCCGAAATTGACTGCTTTTGCTTTTTCACGCATGGTGGGAGTCACATCTTCCAGTGCAGTTTTGTTTACCTCCGAGGCAGTACGGCGATGGATATCCTGGCCAGTATTAAAGGCTTCGATTAGGATCGGATCCCGGGATAGATGGGCCAGAATCCGCAGTTCAACCTGGGAATAGTCCGCAGCGAAGAAGATTTTCCCTTTGGCCGACGGGATAAAAGCCCTTCTGATTCGCCGGCCTTCTTCAAGGCGGACAGGAATATTTTGCAGGTTGGGGTCACTACTGCTCAGCCGTCCGGTTGCCGTGGCAGTCTGGTTAAAATTCGTGTAGAGCTTCTGTTCTTTTTGATCCACCAGCTCGATCAAACCGGACAGGTATGTTCCTTCCAACTTGGTTAACTGGCGGTAGTGTAGTATCAGGGCGGCAATTTCATGGTGGAAGGCCAGTTCTTCAAGGACCCTTGCGTCAGTCGACCGTCCGGTTTTAGTTTTGCGAATTTCGGGCAGCTGGAGTTTGTCAAAAAGTATTTCTGAAAGCTGTCTGGGTGAATTCAAATTAAATTCTTCTCCGGCCAGGAAAAATATTTTGCTTTCCAGTTCATTAAGGCGATTGACAATTTCTGCAGACAGGTTGCGCAGGTAACCGGTATCGATTGTAATTCCCTGCCGCTCCATCCGGGACAGTACCCCGGCCAGAGGCATTTCGAGATCGTAAAGAAGGGCTTCGAGTTCCTGTTCTTTTAGCTCTTCCTGCAGGCACTGCCGCAGGTCAAACATCGTGGCAGCCTGTTCAGCCAACTGCTGCCCCTGTCTGCTGAAATCAGGATGTTCGCCTTTTTTACTACTATTTTGTTCCACTTCCACACCAAGGTAGAGCTGTAGTAAATCGGGCAGATCATAACTGCCCCGGGCCGGATCAGCAAGATAAGAAGCTAATTTTGTATCGTAAGCAAAACCGGGTGGATCCAAACCTATCTCTCTAAAAAGGTGAAACCACTCTTTTACATTGTGAACCAGTAAGCTGATTCCCCGTTCCCGCCCGGCGGCTAACTGCTGCCAGATATCAGTTTCCTGCCCGCCAAAAGCTGCCGGCTGAAGATAATAGCTTTTATCTCCTTTAACAGCAAGGGCCAGAAGATAAACCGGCTGCTTCCAGTATGGGCGGCCCTTTTCATGTTCAAAAAGCAGGGCGAGATTGTCTCCCGGCTTAAGCTTGTCCAGCAGGCTGGTAAAGCGATCAAGGCTTTCCAGCTGTTCGCTTTCATAACTGTGTACGGAATCTGCCCGGCCGGTGTTATTCGAAACACCCGCTTTAAGTTTGTTAACCAGGCTTTTAAATTCAAGTTTGTTAAATAACAAAAGCAGTTGTTCGTAATCGGGTTCACCGTAACGGCATTGCTCCCAATCAATATCAAGAGGCACATCGCGACGCAAACTCACCAGTTCGCGTCCGGTAAAAAGTTGATCGCGGTATTCCTGAAGGTTGTCAGCTGTCCGCTTTTTTAGCCGGTCAATATTTTTATAAATGTTTTCCAGGTTATCATAATCTTCAATAAGCCGGCGGGCAGTTTTTTCGCCTATTCCCGGCACGCCCGGTATATTATCCGATGAGTCGCCTTTCAGGGCCTTGTAATCAATTACCTGGTTGGGTTCAAGACCGTATTCATCCTTCAGCCGAATATGATCGTAGCGTTCCATGCGGCTAATACCCTTCCTGGTCATCATCACGGTGATGTGGTCGCTGATCATCTGGAGCAGATCGGCATCTCCGGTAACTACAGTAACCGCTTGTCCTTTTTTAGCAAAACGGTCGGCAAGAGTTCCGATCACATCGTCTGCTTCATAATCTTCTACTTCAAAGACAGGAATCCGCATCGCTTCAAGAATCTGGCGGGTCCGCAGAATTTGTTCACTCAGTTCTGGAGGAGCCTTTTCACGCTGTGCTTTGTAGGACTGATCGATACGGATTCGAAAAGAGGGCTTCGGGGGATCAAAGGCAACGGCTGCATAATCAGGTTTTTCTTCTTCTAAAAGCTTAATAAGCATACTGGTAAAACCGTAAACCGCATTGGTATATTCACCGCGTCGGTTTTGTAAAAGGGGCAGAGCGTAGAAAGCCCTGTAAAGTAAGCTGTTTCCATCAATAACCACAAGCTTTTCTGCTGAAGAAGAGGTCAATTAACCGGCTCCTTTGTTTGCTTTTTATGTTAGCATGGCTGCGTACCGGTAACAGTACTTCTGGCATTTTCAACTATAAAATTATTCAGGTATCAACTTAATTATTTTTCAACGCTAAAATTAAGCTGGCTGCTTAAGTCGGCCATTTCGATTGCTGATACTGCTGCCTGCCAGCCTTTGTTGCCGGCTTTGCTGCCCGCCCTTTCTATGGCCTGTTCCAGGGTATCGCTGGTAATTACCCCAAAGATCACCGGGACGGCGGTTTCAAGGCCTGTACTGGCCACACCTTTAGCCACTTCGGAGGCCACATAATCAAAATGCGGGGTGGATCCGCGAATTACTGCTCCAAGACAAATAACAGCGTCGTACCTTTTGCTCCTGGCTGCTTTTAAAGCACCCAGGGGTATTTCGAATGAACCGGGCACCCAGATTATATCGACCTTTTCTTCGTCGGCTTCATGGCGTTTTAAACAATCCAGGGCGCCGCTTAAAAGATGTCCGGAAATAAATTCATTAAAACGGCTGACAACAATGGCAAAACGGTAATCACGGGCAATTAGTTTTCCTTCAAATGTTTTCAAAGTGTTCCCTCCCAGAGATTCTTTTTCTTTTAAAATAAATCCGGAGCCGGTAATTAGTTTCACTTACCCGGGGTCCTTTGGTTTGCTTTTAAGCTTCCCCGGTCATGTTCAAAAAGTGGCCCAGCTTGGTTTTTTTGGTTGACAGGTAGGTGCAGTTATACTGACAGGGTTCAATTTCCAGGGGTACTCTTTCTACAATATCCAGGCCGTAACCTTCTAAACCCTTGATTTTGCGCGGGTTGTTGGTCAGAAGCTGTATATTTTTCATGCCCAGGTCAACCATGATCTGGGCCCCGACTCCATAATCGCGCAGGTCGGCGGCAAATCCGAGTTCTTCATTGGCTTCCACTGTATCTTTGCCCCTGTCCTGTAATTCATAGGCCCGAATTTTATTTAAGAGCCCGATGCCTCTTCCTTCCTGGCGCATGTAAATCAACACCCCGGAACCATTTTCTGAGATCTTCTTCATAGCCTGGTAGATCTGGTTGCCACAATCGCAGCGCAGTGAAGAAAACACATCACCGGTAAGACATTCCGAGTGGACCCGGACCAGGGTCGGTTGATTTTGATCAATATCTCCCATGACCAGGGCCAGATGGGTTAAATAATCGACACTGTTTTCATAGGCAATCAGCTTGAAAGTGCCATAAATTGTCGGCAGTTCGGCAGTTGCCGAACGCCAGACCAGTTTTTCTTTTTTAATGCGGTAATTGATCAGATCGGCAATACTGATCAACTTCAGGTTGTGTTCTTTGCAGTATTCTCTTAATCGGGGCAAACGGGCCATACTGCCGTCTTCATTTATTATTTCACAGATCACCCCGGCCGGCTCCAACCCGGCTAAAACCGATAAATCAATCGCTGCTTCAGTATGTCCCGCCCGGCGAAGCACTCCCCCGTCTTTGGCCTCCAGGGGAAAAACATGGCCTGGACGCTTCAAATCTGCAGGTTTGGTATCCGGATCAATCAGGGCTTCAATTGTTTTTGACCGTTCGTAAGCAGAGATACCGGTGGTGCATGAACCGGCGTCAACTGAGACTGTAAAAGCAGTACAGTGCGGGTCGGTATTACGGGTTACCATTTGAGGAAGATCGAGTTCTTTTACCCGCTGGGCGTTCAGCGGCACACAAACAAGCCCCCGCCCGTAACGAATCATAAAATTAACAGCCTCCGGGGTAACCATTGAAGCGGACATAACCAGGTCTCCTTCATTTTCCCGGTCTTCATCATCAACGACGACAATCATGCGCCCCTCTTTTAAATCCTCAATAGCTTCATCAATGGTATTAAAAATGCTTTTATCAGTCATTGTGATTCACTCCTATTCCCGGCTATAAATATCCTTTTTCCTGCAAAAGGGACATGGTTATTGTTTCTTTTGCATTATCATTGCTATTATAGTGAGGTTTCAACATTTTTTCTACATATTTGCCGATTATATCGACTTCAAGGTTAATCACCGACCCGACTTCTCTTTGACCAAGGGTGGTAACGGAAGCGGTAAGGGGAATTAAACCGACTGAAAAAGTGTTCTTTCCCACCTCAACTACTGTTAAGCTGATTCCATCAAGAGCCACTGAACCCTTGGGAACAATAAATCGAAGCAAATCAGGGTTTGACTCAAAGGTTAGAAGAAAAGCTCCTCCCTGTTTTTTACGGCCGATCAAGATTACCACATCATCAATATGTCCACTGACCAGGTGACCGCCTAAACGATCGTTTAAGGTTATTGCCCGTTCCAGGTTGACCCTGTGCCCGGCTGCCAGGGTATTCAGGTTTGTTTTTTTCAATGTTTCGGGCATGGCCCAGGCAGTAAAGGTACTTTTTCCCAGGGCGGTAACGGTGAGACAGGGGCCGCTGACAGCAATGCTGTCACCTGTTTTTAAATCAGAAAGCACTTTGTCGGCGCCTATAACCAGTGCTGTACCGTCACCTGAAGAGCTGATATCGCGGATTAAACCGGTTTCTTCAATTAAACCTGTAAACAAATGGTGTCACCATCCGAAAATTTATTTTTAACTCCTGCTCTGGCCGGGGTCTGCCGGGTAACCGATCAGCAGCAAATCACGGTCAAACTGCTTCATTTCAATATCTTCTACCGACCAGGCCTTTTCCAAAGATTCGATCCCGGTTCCGGAAAAGGCAGTAGGGCTTTTTGCTCCCCCGATAATCAGGGGGGCAATAAAAATAAATAACTTATCGATTAGCGATTGTTCAAGCATGCTGTAGTTAAGGGTGCCTCCTCCCTCAACCAGGACAGTGGAAATTTCACGCTCGGCCAGCTTTTTCATCAGGGCTTTTAAATCAACCCGTCCTTTTATAGCCGGCATGGTCAATACTTCCACTCCTTTAGTTTCCAGCATCCGGCACTTTTCCGGGGATGCCTGGTCAGTGACGGCAAGAACAGTGCCGGCCGATGAACTGCTTTCTATCAAGCGGGCATCAATCGGAAGCCGGGCGGTACTGTCAACAATTATACGCAGTGGATCTTTACCTCCACCGCTGTCCATCCTAGCTGTAAGTCGGGGGTCATCTTTTAAAACCGTTTCAATGCCGACCATAATTGAATCGCTTTGATCCCGGAGGCGATGCACATACTGTCGGGCTTTTTCACCGGTAATCCAGTGTGATTCTCCTCTCATTGTTCCAATTTTACCATCAAGGCTCATGGCTACTTTCAGTCCGACGAAAGGCAGCCCTGTTGTTATGTACTTTATAAATACTTCGTTTAACCGCCGGGCTTTATGTTCCAGCACCCCTTCTTTTACCTTGATGCCGGCTTCTCTTAACCTGGCAAAACCACTACCTAAAACCAGGGGGTTCGGATCCTGCATTGAAGCGACCACTCTGCTGATGCCGGCTTTGATAATCGCTTCGGTACACGGCCCGGTCCGACCGTGATGCGAACATGGTTCAATGTTCACATACAGGGTGGCCCCACGGGCTTTTTCTCCTGCTTTTTTGAGGGCAATTATTTCAGCATGAGGCAACCCGGCAGCCTGGTGATAAGCACTTCCCACAACTTCTGATTCCTGGACAACAACTGCGCCGACCAATGGATTAGGGCTGGTTCGGCCGCGCCCCTGACGAGCCAGGTCAAGGGCCATCCACATAAATCGATCGTCAACATCCAACTAAGCTCACCTCGTTAATCATAATAATAAGTAACCCTGAGCATAACAGGCATGCTTCAGGGTCATTTTTCGCAAGTAAGGTTCATTATGCGCCGTTTCTTCTTCCCTCCAGACTGTACTGTCGGCCCCGGATTTTCACCGGATCAACCTTGCAGGCTCGCGGGCTTGGCTCCTTTTTACAGGTAGCATCACCGCCGGTTCGGAATTGAAGGCTAAAACCCTCTCACCAGACCCTGAAGACAACGGGTAACTGGATTATAACACATTTTGAATTATTTTCAAGCTGACTGAAAAGGGGCATCTCCCGGACCGGACTTAAATATTCGATAAAAGAACTAACGGTAGATTAAGCTTCCCTTAAGATTAGCTGCCCTGCCAGCCTTTATTTTTTTACTTCCCTGATCAAATCCATCCCGTTTTCAGCTTTAAAAATGGCCGAACCGGCAACCAGGACGGTAGCACCGGCTTCGATTATAACCCGGGCATTATCACGGTTAACCCCTCCATCAACCTGCAGTTCGGTTGAGAGGTTACGGGAGCGGATTTGTTCGGCAACAGTTCTGATCTTGGGCAGCACGGCAGGAATAAATTCCTGACCACCTGCGCCCGGGTTGACGCTCATGACCAAAACCAGGTCTAAAAGAGGCCAGACATATTCCAGAACCTGGGGAGGTGTTGCCGGATTCAGGGCCACACCTGCTTTAACTCCCTGTTCCCTGATTTTTCTCAGGGCCCGGTCAAGATGAGCTGTCGTTTCTAACTGGACAGTAAGCCGGTCTACCCCGGCCTCGGTAAAAGCTTTGATATGATTTTCCGGCTCGCTGATCA
>SKXC01000146.1 GCA_007128625.1 Syntrophomonadaceae bacterium
GCAAAAAGGCTGGAATTTAACCACCGGCCGGGAATATGAACTGACCCTGCCCCGCTCGCCGGTCCTGCACTATACCCTGGCCGACGGCTCCTGGTTTGCCGTCCGCCCGTCGGGCACCGAACCAAAAGTTAAGTTTTACCTTTCCGCGGCTGCTTCCACTGCAGGGGAGGCAGAAAATAAAATGGCCCGCCTGCGCGAAGCGGTGCTCGCCATATCCGGCGACCAGTCTTAAAAGGAGCATAATAATGCCCTTGTTAACCCTTTCCCAGGTAAAAAAAACATATGGAGCAGAATTAATCCTCGATAACATCAGTTTACAGCTGCAGCCCGGCGAAAAGGGCGGGCTGATCGGGCCCAACGGATCGGGCAAGACCACCCTGCTTAAAATTATGGCCGGAGAAGAAGAAGCTGATCAGGGGGAGATTCACCTGACCCGCGGGGCCCGGGTAGGTTACCTGCCCCAGGAACCGCGGCCGATTGATTCAGGCAGCCTGCGCCGTCATCTCGAATACCCCCTGCGCCGTATTTTCGACCTGAAAGAAGAGATGGCTGTGCTGGAAAAAGATATTGCCGAGCAGGCTCAAATGGAGGGCAGGTCGGTCGATCAGCAGCTCGAACGCTACGCTGCCCTGACCAATTGCTTTGAACAGGAGGGAGGTTACCAGGTCGAAAGCAGGCTGCTCGGGGTAGCCCGGGGCCTCGGCTTCAGTGATAGCGACCTGGACCGAAACCTTTCTTCTTTCAGCGGGGGCGAGAAGACCCGGGCTCGTCTGGCCGGCCTTCTCCTGCAGGAACTCGACCTGCTTCTGCTTGACGAGCCGACCAACTTTCTCGATCTATCGGCCATTTTCTGGCTCGAAAAATACCTGCGTGATTTGCGCTGTGCCCTGATCGTGGTCAGTCACGATCGTTTTTTTCTCAACAGGGTCGTCAACCGCATCTTTGCCCTCCGGGGCCACCGGCTCAAAGCTTACCGGGGCAACTACAGCGCCTACCAGGAACAGCTTGCCCTGGAGCGCTTAAGCAGTGAGCGGGAATACCGGCACCGGCAGAGGATCAAGGCCCGGGAAGAACGCCTGGTTCGCGAGGCCAAGGCCGACGAACGTTCCAAAAGACAGGCCAAAAGCCGTCAGAAGCGCCTGGAAAAATTCGAAGCGGTCGAGCGCCTGGAAGAGGAGCAAAGCTTTAAGCTGGGCTTCAGATACAGCGGCCGCAGCGGCCGGCAGGTGATCATTTTTGAAGGGGTCAGGAAAGAATTTGACGGCAATACCGTTATTGATGATCTATCTTTTGAGATTAACTATGGCGACCGGGTTGCCCTGGTCGGTCCCAACGGGGCCGGTAAATCGACCCTGCTCAAGCTGATCGCTGGCGACCTTGAACCAACAGCCGGCGCCATCCGTCTCGGTCCGGCGGTGCGAATAACCTACTTTACCCAGGAGCAGGAACAGCTTGATCCGGAGCTTACCCTGCTTGAAACGATCAGCGCAGCCTCCGGCCTTGACTTAAAAGAGGCCCGCAATCACCTGGGACGCTACCTGTTCCGGGGTGACGATGTTTTTAAAAAGGCAGGCGACCTGAGCGGCGGCGAAAAAAACCGCCTGGCTTTAGCCCGCCTGGCCCTGGGCAGCGGCAACTGCCTGCTTATGGATGAGCCGACCAGCCATCTCGATCTCCCCGCCCTGGAAGAGATCGAAAAAGTGCTCGCCGCCTATCCGGGCACCCTGATCGTTGTTTCTCACGATCGCTATTTTTTAAAAGGCCTGGCCAACCGGGTTTTTGAGCTTGATCATGACCAGCTGCATATTCATAATTACAGCTTTGATCAATACATGGCCGAAAAAGATCAGCCCGGGCCCAAATCTGCACAACCGGGAAAAGGTGGAGAAAGTAAGGAAAACGAGAAACAAAAAAGACAGGAAGAACACCGCCGCCGCCAGGCCGGGCATAAAAACCGGCGGCGCCTGAAAGACAAACAGGCTCGCCTTGAAGAAGAAATAGATAAAAAAGAAACAGAGATATCCCGCCTGGAGGAGACCCTGGCCAACCCGGCCGGCTACGGCGATCACAGCGAACTCGCTGAACTCGGATCCCGGCTTGATCAGGCCCGCACAAACCTTTCCGAGCTGCTGCAGCGCTGGGAAGAAATAACCGACCAGCTTGACCATCTGGACCAGCTGGCTCCGGATTAAAGGGACAGCTGCTGGCAGGTTAGCTACCGGCCCGGGGTTTGCAAAAGCTTTTGCTCAAAGCTATAATTGATCCAGTCCGGATTTACCAGGCGGGGGTTAACATGCAGCAGGCCAAAGCATATTTGACCACACGTAAAGAAGAAGAAACAGCCCATATCGGTAAACTGCTCGGCTCGCTTCTCAGCCAGCCCCTGGTTATTGCCTTAAACGGTGAACTGGGCAGCGGTAAAACCGTTTTCGTACGTGGTGCGGCAGCCGGTCTTGATGTTGAAGAAGACCTGGTTTCCAGTCCCACCTTTGTTTTGCTAAAAATTTATCCCGGCCGCCTGCCGGTCTATCATCTCGATTTTTACCGCCTCGGCGCCGAAGACGACCTGCTTGAACTCGGGTTTGA
>SKXC01000044.1 GCA_007128625.1 Syntrophomonadaceae bacterium
CCCTCATAAGCAATTATTTCTTCCGGGGTTCTCTTTTCAAGCCAGCCCAGGGCCAGTTTTGCTGCCGACTTAATTTCCACCCCGGAATCCGTTCCCAGGATTTGCAAAAACTCCTCCTTCTGAGAACTGCTAAGCCCATCGCCAAAGGCAAACTCCCCGGAAACATTAATCCCTAAAGTCCCCGGCCTTAGATCGCCAATCTTCCGGGCCAGGGCTTCCCACTGTCCCTCTTTCTGCGGATCCCAGGCCTGTTTATAGAATCTGTTTAGCCCGGGATCGGGCTTGCCAAGGTTCAGACAATCTACTTCCCCTTTTTTATTGCGGTGAAAGACAAGTATAGTTCTGCGTCGCGCCGACAGAATTGTCGCCGGCATCAGGGATAATATTACCGGGTCTTCGTTATTCTCCCGGGCAATAACTACCCACAGATCAATGCCTTCCCTTTCCATCAGCCCGGGAAGAATAACCTGCAATCTTTTTCCCAGCCAATTGTCTGTAATCTCCGCCTGCTCCCTGAGAGGGCGGATCCTTTCTTTTAAATCCCGGATACTGCCAGGAGCCATTTGCATCCACCTTTCATAAAATTATTTTTCATGATCATTTCCGGCAACAATAATCCTTCTATTTTTACTCCAATCAGTGTGAAAATGGATTTAAGGTAATTGATCTATTCGCCACGATTATTCAAAAGTCCTATTCTTGGCAGTTTGATGGTTCAATTAATTTGCTATATAATCATAATCACAAAGAGAGGAATATAATATGAGAATATACATGGATGTTTGTTGTCTAAACAGGCCCTTTGACGATCAAACTAAAGCTAAAATTCGCATTGAAAGTGATGCGGTGTTGGCTATTTTATCAAAATGCACTGCTGGAGAATGGGTATTGTTGTCAAGTGATGTGTTGGATTTTGAAATTGGCAAAACCCCAGATGAATGGAAAAAGTTTAAGGTAATCGAACTTTACAGCATAGCTAAAGAAAAAATAGAAATAAATGACACCATTATTGAAAAAGCTTTGTTATTTGAAAAAAATGGGTTGAAAGCATTTGATAGTTTGCACTTGGCTGCTGCAAATTACTCAAGCGCAGATATCTTCCTGACTACTGATAAAGATTTTCTGAGGAAAGCTGAGAGATTAAAATTAGATATTAATACAAAAGATCCACTAAGCTGGTTTATGGAGGTTGATGATAGTGAGTAAATCTACACGCGATTTAAATTCTATAAGAAAAATGGGAATCGAAGCCCTTACAGAAAAGTTGGGTTCTGTTGGAATGGTCGAGTTTATCAGGCAGTTTGACTCTGGGTACGGTGATTACACCAGGGAACGCAAAGAATGGCTTGATGATAATGATGTTGCAACTATTGCAAAACAAATAAAAACAAAGAAAAATAGCTAATATCGACAATAACAGCTAAAAAAAGAGTTTTGCAAAGGGTAAGGGTGATGACAGACAGCAGGCATGGCAGTTGTATTGGAAACTGAAAAGCCTTACCCTTCATCCCTCACGATGGCTCTACCGGTCAGTTTTAGATAATGGCTGAGTAAATACAAAAGAAACCTGATCAAGCTTTCGGTCTTTAACTTTAAATTCCACGACAAATCAGACATTCCTCTTTTGAGCCAATTCTTAAAGGTGCGGATGCTGCAAAAGCCGCCGGTGAAGTCGTAATGATAATCTGCATAATCACCTTTATGGTTTAATAAACATTTATTGCAGGTGACGGTCATTAAAACTATTTATTCGGAGATACTAAGGAAATACTCCTTGATGCCCTCTTTGATCGCTTCGGCAAATGCTTTCTGCCCCCTGGGATGCAGGATATGCCAGTTATCCTCAGGGTGCATCATGTAACCGGCTTCCAGTAAGACACAGGGAAATTGAGTATACCTGGTTACCGCAATATTTCTTCTCCAGGTGAACATAGCCGGCAAATCCATTGCTTCTGCCACGGTATCCAGCATGATGTCTGCCAGTTTCTCATTATGATCATAATTATAAAGGGTCATGATCCCATGGGCATCTACCGCCCTGGCGCCATGGGCGTGGGCATTGGTGTGAATACTGATGAAAAAATCAGTGTCTGCTATGTATTCTGATCTGGGGCGATCATAAAGGGCCACATCTACATCTTCGGTGCGGGTCATAATTACTTCAGCGCCCTCTTCCATTAAGAGATCTCTGAGGAAAAGGCTCATGCTCAGAACGACATCTTTTTCATCAAGATGGCCCGGCCCGGCCGCGCCCGGTTTGTCTCCTCCGTGCCCGGGATCAATGACGATTGTTTTTCCCTGCAGGGGGTTGGCTGCGCTAACCCGGGGCGGCTTGTCAAGGTCAATTACCAGGGTTGTTTCATCCCACCGGGGGGTAAAACCGCTGAAATTAAAATCAAGCCCTACAGTTAATTCCAGGGCACCGGGCCTGCCTGCCACGGGTTCAAGGTTAAGCTCCAGCAGCGATCCTGAAACTTCCGGCAGGTGTAGTTCCTCTTTTTTTTCTATCCCGTACATTTTAATGGCCAGCCTATCCGTGCCGCTTGCGATCAGAAAAGGGAA
>SKXC01000171.1 GCA_007128625.1 Syntrophomonadaceae bacterium
AGCTGTATCATTTATTCTGGAGGTGTAAACCATGAAAACTATAAATCTATCCATAGACTCAAGGAAAAGGATCTCCTTGAGCAAACTACTGCCAGATCTTCCGGTCAGCTCGGTCAGGGCCTACGTGGATGGCGAAAAAATTATCCTTGAACCCATGGTAGAGGTGCCGGCAAGAGAAGCCTGGCTGTACCAAAACGAACAAGCCTTAAACAAGGTAAAAGCCGGCCTCTCCGAACAAGGCAATGTTAAACGCGGTTCATTTGCAAAATACGCAGAGGATTAAAAAATGCCCGAACTAGTTTTTGCCCCGCAAGAGCTGGATAATCTCTAAACATAATTAAAATGGGGCGCCACCCATTTAACCCTATTCCTGTAACGCGACTGCCTGCCACTGGGTAGCATTTCACTTATATCTTCTTCTGTAAGATTTAAATATTCGGCCAGATTTTTAGCGATAGAGGCAATGCTGTGTTCTTTTTCATCACCCCAAACGCGATTGATCGTAGCTTCGATTTTCTTTTCAAAGCGTTTAATAAGCTCGCGGTTGGCATTAACAAGGGACTGCTCGGTTTCTAATTCAGCAACGATATCTTGCTGGATTTCTATGGGTGGTAGAGGAACACAACTTAATAATACAGATGCAATATATTTAGGTAATACCCTTGTTTGATCAACAACTACAATATTTTTAAACCCTTGGTTCGTAGCTAGGGGAATTTCATCTATTGCAATACGCCCAATAATTGCTCGAGTAGATATAATAACAGAATGCGGAGGCAACAAAGCAGCAGATGCTTTTTTTTAAACCCTTTTCTGTAATTTCTCAACTTGAATTCGAAGGATTTACACGTCAGTAAGCTGAATATGGTGTGCAAGCTGTTGGATATTAAGGGGTTTACGGTAGTGTAGAAAAACTATAAAATCCATTTACGGTTCACATTATAAATACTGTATGCAAACAGGAAGACACTAAAACAAAGAAGGGCAATAAAACTTAAAGGAATGGATATGATCCCGTTTTGGTTAATTGCAGTTTTTAGGATGTCTGCACCGTAGGTCAGTGGCAGCGCATAGGAGACCGGTCTTAAAAAGGAAGGCAGGTCTGCTAAGGGTATAAAAAGCCCGCAAAGAAAGAGCATTGGAAACCGGAAAAAGTTTGAAAAGGTCTGAGCCTCAAAAACCTGGCTGACAGAAACGGCAATAAACAGCCCCAGAAAGGTTGAAGTTATGGCAACCAGTAAAACGCTGCCAAGAATCATAAGCCAGTTAATTCCGGATAAATCCGTCAAAAAACTTGCAAATATAACCGGAACAAAAGCATTAACTACTCCAAACATGATCGCTCCGGAGGTTTTGGCCAGCATGAGTAAATTAAAACTGATTGGAGCCAACAAAAGCCTTTCGAAAGAGCGGCTTTTTCTTTCAAAAGTTATGGTTACTGCCAGCATAGAAGTAGTGCCGAACAAAATGGACAAGGCCATAACACCTGGAAGGAGATCGCGAACCTCTACCGCAACAGGGGAACGCAAGAAGAACATCAGCGTCCAGGCAATAGGGAAAATCAAACCCCAGCTGATGTTGGGTGGCTTTAAATAATAACTGCGCATATCTTTCATCAGGATGCTGGAAAATGCTATCCAGGTTTTCATGATCGTGAACCTCCTCCTTTCTGGCCTTTCTTGCCTTTTTGGTTTTGCTCGCTTTGCATTTTTTGTAACTCTATGCCGGTGACCTTGACAAAGACTTCCTCCAATGAGGGGCGAATAATCTTTGCTTCAAAAACCGGGAGGCCCCTTTCTTCAAAAAATTGGACAAAAGGAAATAAGGTGAAGTTAGAAGGAGAATGGATTCTTAAACCACTGTTCTTGGTGCCCATCTTCAAATTAAAATCAGGGAAATGACTTCTAAACTCTTCTTCGATCTTGGTGAAGTCATCGCGCAAAGTGAAGTCCTTTCCTAAGGTGAAGTTAACGATATTTTCTCCCTGGATTTCTTTCATCATCTCTTCGACCGTACCCTCGCGAACAATTTTCCCCTGGACGATAAAAGCCAGACGTTCACAAAGGCGTTCTGCTTCTTCAATATAATGTGTAGTCAGGAAAATAGTTGTGCCCTTACTATGCAGATCTACAATTAAGTTACGTATTTGCCGGGCAAAAGCCACATCAATGCCGGTAGTAGGCTCATCAAGAAATAAGATTTCTGGCTGATGTATAATTCCCGCTGCTATAGCCAGCTTTCTCTTCATGCCCTTGGAGTAAGCTTTAAAAGACTTGCTTGCTGCTTCTTCCAGGCCAAACTCTTTTAACAGTTGGGCGGCCCTCTCTTCACTCAGCTTTTTCTTCATTCCATAAAGAGCCCCGCAGAAAACTAAATTTTCCCAACCGCTTAGCTCTTCGTAAAGATTACTCTCGTCTGGAACTATGCCCATCATAGCCTGGGCTTTTTTTGCATTGCCGGTGTAATCTTCTCCCATCAGTTTTACTTTACCTTCGGTGATTTTTGCCATTCCGGTGAGCATATTGATGGTTGTGGTTTTCCCGGCTCCGTTCGGGCCGAGAAAACCGAAAATTTCACCCTGGTTGATATAAAAATTTACTCCATCTACAGCAGTAAACTCATTGAAGTTTTTCTTTAAATTCTCTACCTCGATTATCTTCAATTGTTCAACTCACCTTTCAGTGTCAAACCGACAAGCCGGCTATGACTAGCAGCGACTTCAAATTCTTTAAATTTTCGACAAATTATTTTGATTTAACAAGGATGATTTTTAGCATCGCCATGGCACTCTTTGATTTGCTCCGGCGTACATTCTGAATGTTTGGTTTTCAGTTTATCTGGCTGTTCACACCCGCTTTCGCATGAGTGCTCCTCTTTGTCACCGTGGCATTCCTTAATCTGTTCCGGTGTACATTCTTCAGGTACGGTTTTCAGTTTCTTCGGTTGTTCACAACAGTTTTTACACATCTCTAAAGTCCTCCTTTCCTGACCATTTTTATTATCTTCCTTCTGTAAACATATAAATTCATTAATGCCGTTATCATCAGGTTGTGGGTTAATGAGTTCCTGCAGGTAGTAAGAAGACTCCCGGATCAGTTCTTTTTCAACTCTGTAATGAGTCCAGTAACCGATTTTCTCACCCCGAACCAGTCCTGCTTCTCTTAGTAATTTCAAATGCTGGGAAACAGCCGGCTTGGATATATTTAATATGCGGGCCAGAGCACCTACACAGAGATCATTCTTTAAGAGCAGCCTGATTATTTGGATACGGTTTTCTTCACCAATAGTTTTTAATATCTTTACGATGTGGCTGGTTTTATGAGTGCCTGACAGTTCAATATACATATAAGCATATCCTTAATCATTTAATAGAATCATTATATGGATTATAAACCAAACAACTGCATTACGCAAGACCTTTTTTCTGTCAGTCACTCGACCTCCAGAAAGGACCTCCAGAAAGAAGAGATTTGGTAACAGAAAGGAAGTCATTTGCTTTGCATCACTTCTTTTTAAATTAACTATATTCAGGACTATTTAGTTTTTTTACGTCAGTTCAGTGATAGCAGAAAAATTATCCCATACCGCGGTTACTTGATCTGAAATTAAACCATTTGTATACTTCGTTACGGGAAGACCTGAGACCATAGCTTCCACAAAAGCACGATCGAAAGGAATTTTACCTGCCATTACAATGTCTTCCTGGCGGCAGTAATTCTCGATTAATGCTGACTGGGTGGGGCCCAGATCAAAACGGTTAATACATACAGCCGCCGGAACTCTAAAATGACGGCACACAGACAAAATTCTTTTTAAATCATGAATGCCGGATACTGTAGGTTCGGTAACTATTAAAGCTGCATCGACACCGGCCAGTGAAGCTATAACCGGACAACCGATACCGGGAGGCCCGTCAATAAGCAGGTATTCTTTGCCGTGAGCTTCCGCCAGTTCCTGCCCTTTATTTCGCACAGTCGTCACCAGTTTCCCGGAGTTTTCTTCAGCTATGCCCAGGCGGGCATGCACCAGTATTCCATAAGCGGTTTCTGAAACAAACCATTGTCCCGATACTTTTTCCTGCATAGTAATCGCTTTCTGCGGGCAGGCATAAGCACAAAAAGCACAGCCTTCACAAGCTACCGGGTTGACAATATAATTCTCAGAAATAGCCTCAAAACGGCAGAGGTCCCGGCAAAGATTACAGTCAGAGCAAGTTTCATGATCGACAGCAGCAACCCTTGAAGCTAGAAATTCGTGATTTTCAATCAGCCTGGCTCCGGTGATCAAGCTTAGGTTTGCCGCATCTACATCCCCGTCTACCAAAACAGCTTTACCATTAAGTAAAGAAGCAAAAGATCCTACCAGCGATGTTTTACCCGTTCCGCCTTTTCCACTAATAACAGTGATCGTTTTCATTGCCGAAGCACCTCTTCCTGCCTGTCAACAATTCTTTCAAACAACTCCCTGAACCGGCTCCGCCAGTCAGGCCGGTGTAAAACCACCGGTTCGCCACCAGCGTAGAGTTCAGCCAGTTCCCGGTCAAAAGGTATTTTTTGTAATATGGGCAGGCCCTTATTGTGACAGTACTCCTCTACCCTGTCATTACCAAGATCACTGCGATTTATAACTACCCCGACTGGAAGACCAAGTTTACTGGCCATATGATAGGCGAGATCCAGATCATTCAACCCAAAAGGAGTCGGTTCTGTAACCAGCAGACAAAAATCGCAGTCTTTTACTGTGGTAACAACAGGACAGGAGGTCCCGGGTGGAGCATCGATAATTGTTATTCTTTCAGAGCTGCTCATCTTTTTAACGGCATCGATCAGCGGAGGCGACATTGCTTCACCGGGGTTAAGCCGGCCATGGCCAAACTTTAATTTCCCCACCATCCCGCTTTCAATCACTCCAATCGGACGTTTATATTCGGTAATGGCTTTTTCAGGACAAAAATAAGCACAGCTGCCACAGCCGTGACAAAGTTCGTTCAAGACCATAACCTGGTCGTTTAGAACTGCAAGGGCATTAAAAGCACATACTTCAGAACAACGGCCGCAAAAATTGCACAGGTCCAGATCAACAGAAGGAACTGGGATACCGACTTCTCTGCAGCTCTGAAATTCCGGCTTTAAAAAAAGATGCGCGTTCGGTTCTTCCACATCACAGTCAAGCAATTCTACATTATCCTGATCCAGGGCCAGCGCCAGGTTGACTGCTACAGTAGTCTTACCGGTTCCCCCCTTGCCACTGGCAATCGCCAACTTTAGCATGTAATAACCTCTCTTTCATGTAATAGCCGGATACCGGGGTCAAGTAAAACTTAACCCCGGTAGGACTTAAGACTCTTCCAGTTCAGCCATGCGCTGCTCTAATTCATTGAGTTCTTCTTTTAATTGTTCTTTCTGTTCATTCAAGAATGCTTTTTCTCCTTCCGGGCTGGAAAAGGCCGGCCCATAATAGGCTCCTGGTCCGGCAAGCCTCCAGGGGCAGGGCCCCCAACCGGGGCCGCGTCCGGGCCAACCGCCTCTGAAACCGCCGGAACCGGGGAACCAATCCGGTCCTTTCCAGAAACCTGGCCCGTACATGTATCTTCCTCTGGGCATAATTAACACCTCGCTTTCATCCTTTTTTTTATTGCCCAAGGTCATAATCCTCCGTCAGTCAATCACAACTGTGACCGCCTTTTGAATGTTCACATGTGCTTATTCCCGACTGCAGGCTGCCCTCAATAAAAGCTTCAATTACTTCATTTAACGGACCGGAAACTCCAACATGAGTTTCGATTCCTTGTTCGGAAAAAAGTGACTGGGCCCGAGGTCCCATTCCCCCTGCAATGACGTATTTTACACTCATATCAGCCAGATAACGGGGTAAAAACCCGGGCTCATGACCTGGATTGGCAATAACATTCTGCTCAACAATCCTGCCATCATCAATCCCATAAATTGTATATTCCGGGCAACGCCCGAAATGTTGGGCGACCATGTTATTCTCTGTTGCTACGGCAACAATCATTAACATATCTCCTTCCTTATAGTTGATTTTTAACTACTTATCGTTTTTCATACCAGAATGGGCTTGAACTGTCGCATCGGAAACAAGCGAAAGTTTCCCTTCCTTATACTTTTGCAAAGAATTGCTTACTGTTCCTTCAATCCCGGTATAGATCTCTACCCCGGCTGCTTTAAGAGCATAAGCAGCTTTTGGACCGACATTGCCGGTAACCACCGCGTCCACACCCCGATTTGCAAGCAGTTGGGCGCTCTGGGGGCCTGCTCCACCTGCTGCTGCTGCATTTTCATTACGAATTGATTCGAATACTTCATCGCTTACCGGGTCAACCAGGACAAAATAGGGACAGCGGCCAAAACGCTGATCTGTCTGGGCACCTAGCCCCTCTCCCCTTGCACATACAGCGAGTTTCATCTCTTTCACCTCCATTCCAGAATTAATTTTGTACGAGCTTGATATGGGTATATATCTATTATGATTATAACTCAGTTTTGGGTATACATCAATAATATTTTTTGCTATATTATTAACACACGAGGAGGTTGTTATGAAGTATCGTCATATTTTTGGTCCTGTTCCATCAAGAAGACTGGGATTTTCCCTCGGAATTGACCTGGTCCCGTTAAAAACCTGCACTTTTAACTGCATCTACTGCGAATGCGGTGAAACAACTGATCTTACTGTTGAGAGAAAAAATTATGTTCCCCTTAAGGAAGTATTAAAAGAGCTGGAAGATTATCTTGAAAAAAAGCCGCAGCTTGATTACATCACTTTTTCCGGCTCCGGAGAACCAACCTTGCATGCAGGCATTGGCGAGGTGGTAGATTTCATTAAAGATAATTATCCGGGCTACAGGCTTTGCCTGCTGACCAACAGTGCTCTTTTAAACAATGAAGCTGTCCGGGCGCAAATAAAGCGGGTCGACTTGATTATCCCTTCACTCGATGCAGCCACAGAAAATACTTTTCAACAGATAAACCGGCCTGATCTTAGTATAAAGTGCGAGCAGGTAATTGAAGGACTGATTAAGCTGCGCCATGAATACAGCGGTGAAATATGGCTGGAAATTTTTATTGTCCCCGGTTTAAATGACACTTCAGAAGAACTGGTGACACTAAAAAAAGCGATTGGAAAAATTAAACCCGACCTTGTCCAGGTGGGAACCCTTGACCGGCCGGGAGCAGAGGAGTGGGTGGAACCCGCAGACCAAAGTAAAATGGAAGAGATCGCTTCTTTCCTGAAAAAAGCAGAGCCGATCGGCAAATTTGAACCCGGTCAAAAGCTATCTGCTTACAAGTCAACGGGAAGCAGCCAAATTTTGCACACCCTGAAACGGAGACCCTGCACAGCAGAAGACTTATACATGCTGTTAAACTTAAGACCAGTGGAGATTCAGAAAAACTTAAACCGGCTGCTGGCCCGGGGTATTATTGAATCAGAACAAAAAGAGCGGGGCCTTTTTTTCAAGATCAAAAAAGGCCCCGAAGATTATTATTAAGCAGGGCCGCTCATCCACCCAGGGCAGCAATTATCTCCCGGCAAAAGGCCGGTAAATCTTTAGGTGTGCGGGAA
This sequence comes from Syntrophomonadaceae bacterium, assembly GCA_007128625.1. Taxonomy (GTDB): domain Bacteria; phylum Bacillota; class Dethiobacteria; order DTU022; family DTU022; genus B1SED10-74M. The sequence goes on from SKXC01000171.1 coordinate 7,585, forward strand.
GTGATAATATTGCCGTCACGCACCACTTCCTGATCGACATATTCTGCACCGGCGTTAACCAGGTCATCCTTTATGGAGATAAAGGCGGTTACTTTACGTCCTTTTATCGCTCCTATAGAAGCCAGCAACCAGGGACCATGGCAGATAGCGGCAATAACTTTTCCCTGTTCGTAGATCTTTTTTAATAATGCTAGAAGTTCCTGCGAACGACGCATGTGATCAGGAGAATATCCGCCGGGGATAATCACTGCATCAAATTTATCGGCCTCAGCATCACCCGCTGCCAGGTCGGGCGCAGCCGGAACCCCGTTTTTGCTTTTGTACTCTTTAATTGCTGGCGCTACTACGGTCACCCTGGCCCCGGCCTCTTTAAACCGGTAATATGGATACCAAAATTCAATATCTTCATAAAGATTTTCTAAAAAAATAGCAACATGCTTTCCATCCAAACCCATCATAAAATCCTCCCTTAAAATATTTTTAAACAAAGAATTCTTACAACCCGTAATTTCAGGAACAGTTCACATTAATAATCACTCCAGCAGCCTGTTTTCGAGCACCTGGCTGCGTTCCAGCCCGGCCAGCTGCAGGTAATACTCAGCAGCATCAATAAGAGCATCCATCGGGGTCAAACCTACTATTTCACTATCTGTAACCTGGACCCCGAAACGGGCTGCCTCCAGCTTGACCAGTTCAAAAACCCGGTGCAGGGGTACTTTTTGATAATCACAAACATTAATTGTTACCTGGGCCCGGCCGGTTTCTTCGATCAGTATCCCCAGCCCCTTAATACTTGGAAAACCGCCACTGCTGCCCCGTATTGCCCGGGCAATATTTTTTGCTATCTCTACATTTTCAGTATCCAGGTTAATGTTATAGGCAATTAAAGGCGGCCTGGCCCCAACAGCAGTTGCCCCTGCCCGGGGATGCACTTTGGCCGGGCCAAAATCGGGGTTCATTTCCGGTTGCTTGATCGATTCGATCAATCCCTCATACTGACCGCGCCGGATATGAGAAAGGTTTTTTCTTTCCGGTATTTTGGCTGCCTCTTCATACAGGTAGACAGGAATATCCAGCTCGTCGGCCAGCCGCCGGCCCAGCTTTTCGGCCATTTCGATACATTCTTCCATGGTTATATTGGACACGGGAACAAAAGGTATTACATCAACTGCGCCCATCCGGGGGTGTTCACCGCTGTGCTGAGCCATATCGATCAGCTCGGCTGCTTTCCGGGCCGCTTGAAAGGCCGCTTCCGATACCGCCCCGGGTTCGCCGATAAAAGTAACCACCGAACGGTTGTGGCTCTGATCGTAGGAATAGTCGAGAAGTTTAGCTCCTGCAACCTGTTCAATACTGTCAACAATTTTTTTGATCGCCTCCACATCACGTCCCTCGCTGAAGTTGGGCACACATTCTACTATTTTAGCCATTTACTAATGCACCTCCACAACCACTTGTCCGTTTTTTATAACTGAACTAACCAGGTTTGTACCGTAGCGGTAAGCCAGGTAATCATAATTAGGAGCATCAAATACTACGATGTCCGCTTTTTTGCCCTCTTCCAGGCTGCCAATGTCAGAAGCACGACCCAGGGCATGGGCGGCATTAATCGTAATCGCATTGATTACCTCTGCCGGTGTCATCCGCAGGTACAGGCAGGCAATGTTGATAATTAGCTGCAGGTTGTTGTTCGGCGAACTGCCCGGGTTAAAATCCGTGGCCAGGGAAACCGGCACACCAGCCTCGATCATCTTCCGCCCCGGAGCATAATGATCTTCACACAGGTAAAAAGTGGTCCCGGGCAAAAGAACTCCGATCACCCCTTTTTCAGCCATTTGTTCGATGCCTTGATCCGATATAACCAGCAGGTGATCGGCTGAAACCGCCCCCAGCTCAGCAGCCAGTTCAGCGCCGCCCAGGGGCACAATTTCATCAGCATGCATCTTCAGTTCCAAGCCCATCTTTCGGGCTGCCGTTAAAACCCGCCGCGACTGTTCCACCGAAAATACTCCTTCTTCGCAAAAAACATCACAGTAGCGGGCTAATTTTTTTTCAACCACAAGAGGCAGCATTTCATCAATAACCAGGTCCAGGTAGCGGTCGGGATTGTCTTTGTATTCCTCGGGCACGGCATGGGCGCCGAGAAAGGTCGGAACCAGGTCAACCGGTTGAGCCTGGTCAACCTGCCGTACGGCCTCCAAAGTTTTTATTTCTGCATCTACAGAAAGGCCGTAGCCGCTTTTGGCCTCCGCCGTGGTCGTTCCCTGGGCCAGCATCTGGGAGCAGTATTTTATTCCCCGCTCAATTAGTTCTTCTTTCGAAGCCGCCCTGGTCGCTTCCACGCTGCTTAAAATTCCCCCGCCGC
>SKXC01000109.1 GCA_007128625.1 Syntrophomonadaceae bacterium
CATGCTATTGCTTCCGCTATTGACGAGGCTAGGAAAGCAAAAGAAGAAGGAAAAGAGAAGACTATTCTTTTCAACTTGAGCGGCCACGGCCTGCTTGACCTTAGCGGTTATGAGAAGTTTATGGAAGGCAAACTGGAAGAGTACAGCCTGCCTGAAGAAGAGATTAATAAGTCCCTGGCTGTTCTTGAATCCTATCCAAAACCAAAATAATAATTACAAACATGTTTTAAGCGTATAAAGTGATCATGAAAAAAGAGGGGATTACTAATAACCCCTCTTTTTCATTGGTATTACAACTGCATAAAGGCCAGCCTGGTGTTGAAAGTCCGCTGTAAGCCTTGTAGTGGAATCTGAAATAGCCATTTACAGGATTTAAGCAGAAACCTTGATAACCAGCGCTGCACCGGTATCACCGGCTGCACAACCGGTAAACAGGCCGTAGCCTCCTCCTAAAACAACCAGCTCTTCGATCATCTCCACTATACAGCGTCCGGCTGTTGGCCCCTGGGGATGGCCAAAGATAATCGGACTGCCGTAATTATTGAAGCCCATTACATCGATTCCCAGTTCGTTGGCCATGTAGATATCATTGGCCGCAAAGGGATTGTGTGTTTTTATTGCCTTTATTTCTTTGATGTCAAGTCCAGCCTTTTCCAGGGCCATCTTGCTGGCAGGTACAGGAGCCATGGCCATCTTGGCCCGGGGAGCCCTGCTGTGGCCATATGAAATTAATTGGATTTCAACAGCGGGATCTGTGCTAAGCTCCCTGGCTTTTTCTTTCCCGGTCACTATGATGCCGCAGTTTCCATCTGCCGGGTGTGTCTGGGAGCCAAAAGTGTGTGCCCCGTCTGGGATTACCGGCTTAAGCTTGGCCAGACCTTCTTTCGTGGTATGGGTTATTCCTTCGTCTGTTTCCAGTAAGCCGGTTTCTTTCCTGCTGATCTTGTATTCAATAGGAAACATGTAGCGCTTCTGGAAAGCTCGATCATCGGCAAGAGCATCTGTGTATTGCTCATACCGTTTCAGGGCCACAGCATCACATTGTTCCCGGGTGATATTGCCAGCCATTTGCACTACATTTTCTGCGGTCTGGATCATGGGTACTCCTCCCCAGGGATCATAACTGAAATGATCCATAACCCAATTTTCGGAAATTACCTGTCCTCCCGGGCCCTGTGGATTAGGCCATACCGTGTGGGGCCCGTTGGAAGTGCGGTCAGTCATCAGGCAGAAAACATTTTCATAAAGACCGGTTTCAATTCCTGCCGCAGCCATATTAACACAGGTCGTTGAGGTCGAACAGGCCTGAGATAAATGGACCGCCGCTATCTCTTCTGCTCCCATCAGTGCTGCAGCCCAGGGGGATGAATAAAAAGTATAGGGTTGGCCGATTGTCTTCCCGAATATAAGGTAGTCAAAAATCCCGGGATCAATTTTTTTATCCTCTAACCATCGTTTTGCCGTGGTTGCGCCGAGCTCGATTGAATTTACATTGGCCAGGCTTCCCTGCCAACGGGAGAAGGGGGAACTGTAGTAACCCCGGTATGGAATGTAAGCTTTTGAATACATTGTTTTACCTCCCTATTTAGTTTGCTTCAAAAAATAGATCTTTACAATGAATCAACCTGAATAAAAATATTGAAGTTACCCTTAACGCTATAAGTCCCGGCTACAAAGTAATTGTATCAATGCCGGCCTCAATGCCGGCCTCTATCCTGTTCAACACCCCCTGCGATCGGCTTATAGTAATTATAAACACAAGCCCGTTAATGATAAAATACCCGCCTGCAGTAGCTGCGGGACGGTCTTCTTAAACCAAATAATCCAGGGCAATAATTAAATTTTTAATAAATAATATCTTCGCCTTTGCAGTTCAGTTTTCCTGCCGGAATATCTTAAACAGGGGTATGACCAATATATTTTCTGGATAATCTTTAGATTTTTTTAAGCAGATTATTTATTTGTTACCACTTGTTAGTTATTCAGTATTGACAGCTTCTCATTTAGAGTTATTAGCATCATACCTGTCCTGGAAGTGTGTATCGTTATTTTCATCAAGCAAATGATTAAGCTTTAGCTTCATGAAGTCTATATAATTTAAGCAGGAAATAGCCCGCCAGCATGGAATTAAGACTGGCAGTGCGGAACCTGGCAGCAGCTAATTTGATTGAAAACTGCGTGGTGATTGACTTTCAAAAACTGCCCGGGACTAAGTTTACACGGGGGAATGATTTTGCAGGCAGATTATTTGCTCTACTATTTACCGAATAAAATTAAGCTGATTTTTATACCAACTAAAAAATTTAAAACATTTTCCATTGGTCTTTTTCTGCACCAGGAGCTCAACCAGGATCTGGCTGCTTTAAATGCGCTTCTGCCGGCGGTACTTGAACAGGGAAGTCGACTTTATCCAGATAAACTAACCCTGCAGAGGAAATTGGAAAACCTTTATGGTGCTGACCTTGCCGCAGATATTCTAAAAAGTGGAGAAAGGCATATTCAGGCTTTTATTTATGAATCGGCCCATGATAAATATTTAGGAGAAAACGGTACATTATTGCAGGAGGGTATGTCAGTCCTTGGTTCTGTTGTTGGTGATCCGCTTCTTGAAGATGATGGATTTAAAGAAGACTATGTTAACCAGGAAAAGATCCAGTTGAAAAAAGATATTAAAGCCCTGCTCAACAACAAGGCTGCTTATGCTTACGAGCGCTGTATGGCTTTAATGTGTTTAGATGAAAAGTTCGGCACTTATAAGCTTGGCCGGATTGAAGATTATGACAGGATCGATGCAAAAAAACTTTATCGCTATTACCGGGAAATATTTTCTGAAAATCCCCTTGACATATATGTCGTTGGTGATTTACAAGAACAGCAGGTGCTGCAGCTAGCCGGGGAGGCTTTCAATTTTGTTCGAAAAACTGATCCGAAAAGCCTGCCCCGGGTTGATATTGAACTCCCGGTTAAGGAAGTGCAGTTTCATGAAGAAGAGATGGCCGTTAATCAGGCCAACATGGTTCTCGGGTTTCGCACCTATACCGGTTATGGGGATGAGCGGTACTGTTCTCTGCTGGTATACAATGGTATTCTGGGTGCCTTTCCCCATTCAAAGATGTTTGTGAAGGTTCGCGAAGAGGCCGGTCTGGCCTATCATGTGCATTCACGGCTGGAGCGACATAAAGGGTTAATGTTTATATCAGCCGGGATTAATTATAACTGCTACCGGCAGGCTCGGGATATCATTGATCGACAGCTCGATGATATGATTGCAGGTAAAATCAGTGATACAGAATTAGACAATACAAAAAGAGGTTTAGTCAACAGGCTTAGTTCCCAGCAGGACAGCCCAACCCAGTTGATCAGCTTTCACCTGGATGGTACTATTGGCGGTAAAACATATACTGCCGGCGAACTTATTGAAGGTATTGAAACTGTGAGTAGAAAAGAAATTAAGGCTGTAGCTGAAAAGATTAAACTGGATACTGTATATCTTCTTCGGCCCCGAGAAGGAGGAAGCTAATACTCATGAAAGATAATTATAAGGTGATTGAGAACCGTGAACTGCAGGAAAAACTATACCATTACCGGTTTTATCCCGGGCTTGATCTATACATTCTGCCCAAGCCCGGATACCAGAAGAAATATGCTGTTTTTTCCACCCGGTTTGGTTCGATTGATAACCGGTTCCGGATGAAATCTGAACAAGAGGTTACCGAGCTGCCGGACGGTGTAGCCCACTTCCTTGAACATAAACTGTTTGAAGATCAGTATGGAAATGCCTTTGATCGATTTGCTGCTCTTGGAGCTTCTTCCAATGCTTTTACCTCCTTCACGCAGACTTCTTATCTTTTTTCCTGTACTGCTAATTTTGAGCAAAGTTTAAACCACCTGCTTGATTTTGTCCAGGATCCTTATTTTACTGAAAAGACGGTCAAAAAAGAGCAGGGTATTATTGCTCAGGAGATAAAAATGTATGAAGATCATCCCCACTGGCGGGTATTTTTCAACCTTCTGGCCGGGCTTTACAGGAAGCATCCGGTGCGCAATGATATTGCCGGAACCCTGGAGAGTATATCCCGGATTGGCCCGGATTTACTCTACAGCTGTTACAACACCTTCTATCATCCGAGCAATATGGCTCTTTTTATTGTCGGTGACCTTGTTCCGGAGCAGGTGAGCCGGCAGGTGGCAGAAAACCTGAACGGACGCAATTATCAGCCGCTGGAAGAAATTGTGCGTATTTTCCCGCAGGAACCGGCAGCTATAAACTGTGAACGCAAGGTCCAGGAACTGGTTGTTTCCGAACCGATAATATTTGTCGGCTTTAAAGATACCGTTGTGGAAAATTTGCAGGGCCGGGATTTAATGCGCCGGGAGATACTGATGGAGCTTATTCTTGAAATCCTCTTTGGCTCAAGTGAAAAGCTTTATAATGAGCTTTACGGTGAAAACCTGATTGATGAAAATTTCGGTGCGGATTATACGGCAGAAATAAACTACGGTTATGCCATGATCGGCGGAGAAACCAGGGACCCGGATCAGCTTTATGAACGGATCATGAAGGCCGTAGCTAAAATTAAAAAATCAGGAGTTAATACAGAACAGTTTGAACGCCATCGCCGCAAAGTGCTGGGCAACTATATCAGGCGGTTTAACTCTCTTGAATTTATAGCCAACAACTTTTTGGCTTACCGGTTCAGAGACAATGATCTTTTTGAACTCCCCGCTATCTTGCAGGAGATCAGGCGCTGCGAGGCTGTCAATGTGATCGAAGAAAACCTGGATCCAACCCGTCATGCAGTTTCACTGGTGGTACCTTCAGGGTAACAATATCAATGAACAACTAAAACAAACAGACAGGCTTATTGACCTTTAATATCAAACAGGTTAAAATGGGACTATTAATGTGCACAATTATGTGCACAGGGTAACAGGAGGATTATAGATGAATAATTTTACCAGGTATGTAAATCCACACCTGGGCGATATGCTCGAAAGCATTAAACTTGATCAAAAATATGTGCGCGGCGAAGGCTGCCATTTATTTGATGAGGAAGGAAACCGTTATCTTGACTGCATTGCAGCTTACGGAGCCCTTCCATTTGGGCATAACCCGGCTATAATATGGGAAACGATCAATAGTTTTCAGAATTCGGGTGAGCCGAACTTTGTTCAGCCTTCAGCCCTGGATGCCGCCGGAGAACTGGGCCGCCGGCTGGTTGAAGTTGCTCCAAAAGGTCTCGAATATGTAACTTTTGCCAACAGTGGTGCCGAGGCGGTTGAAGCGGCAATTAAACTGTGCCGCTCTGCTACCGGTCGGTTAGGTATCCTGGCTGCAGAGAATAGCTTTCACGGTAAAACTTATGGCGCTCTTTCGGCAACCGGAAATGCCGGTTACCAGGAGCCTTTCGGTGCCCCGGCTGAAAATTTCCATCATATTCGTTTTGGGGATGCCGCTGCCCTGGAAAAAGAACTGTCTGCCAACCCCGACTATTATGCTGCTTTTCTGGTTGAACCAATCCAGGGTGAGGGAGGAATCGTTGAACCTCCGTCCGGCTACCTGAAAGAAGTTAAAGAAATATGTGAAAGCCACGGGATCCTGCTTGTTTTAGACGAAATTCAGACCGGCCTGGGCCGTACGGGGGACCTTTTCGCCTGTGAAAAGGAAAATGTTGCTCCTGATATTCTTATCCTGGCCAAGGCCCTGGGCGGTGGAATTATGCCTGTCGGAGCCTGTCTCAGCGGGCCAGATGTCTACAACGAAGATTTTGGGATCAAGCATTCTTCAACTTTTGCCGGCAATTCACTGGCCTGCCGGGTAGGCATTCAGGTTCTAAAAAAGCTCATCGAAAATGACAGAGCCCTGCTTAAAGAGGTTAAAGTTAAGGGAGAGCTGCTCAAGGATGGGCTTGTTGAATTACAAAATAAGTATCCTGAACTTATTAAAGCAGTTCGAGGCCGGGGACTGATGCTGGGTCTGGAATTTAACATGGATCGCGATCTTTTTCCAGGCAGTCTTCTCGGAGTAATGGCTGAACAGGAATTATTAACCCCGGCCATATCTTCTTACCTGTTAAATGTGGAAAAAGTTCGGGTTGCACCCACCCTGAACGGCAATGAAGTTATCCGTATCGAGCCTCCACTGACAATCAGCAAAGAACAATGCCGGGAGGCTTTGGATGGTCTTGAATCGATGTTAAAGGTTCTTAACGAAGGCAGCACAGCGCGTTTACTTGCCTACCTGGTCAGATCTAAGGTTGATGATGATGATTTTCCGCCATTCTCTCCTTATCCGGATAATAAAGTTGAACCTGCCGGACATCCTGAGGAAGGACGTTTTGCTTTTCTGATCCACGCCCTCGACCTGGATAGCTACCACCAGTTTGATAAAAGCCTGCTCGCATTCAGTGAAGATGAATTGGCTGATCTGACCGGCCGTTTTGGCGATATAATCGAACCTTTTGTTGCCGGTAAGACTAAAATTAAATCAGACACCGGACGAACTGCCTACGGTGAATTCATTGCTCTGCCAAGAACAACAGAAGAATTTGTGCAGATGCCCCGCAGGCAGGCAATGGCTGAACTGAAGGCAGCTGTGAAACTGGCTCGAGACCGGGGAGCCCGTATTGTTGGACTGGGAGCCTTTACAGCAGTGGCTTCTATGGGCGGACTTTACCTTAAGAATGAAGGAATTCCAATTACAACCGGCAATAGTTTCACTGTTGTTGCCGCTGTTGATGCAATCAATACTGCCACCAATAAACTGCAGATAGACCGTTCGCATATTACAGCCGGTATTGTCGGTGCAGCAGGATCGATCGGGAGGGGAATCTCTCTGCTTCTTTCAGAAACCGTTCCCCGCCTGGTCCTGGTGGGCAATCCAAACAATCAAACCTCCAGTGAAAGACTGCACATGGTTGCTGCCGAAATATACCGCTATCAATCGGCACTGCTGCAGCAGGGCCGGACTTTAAAGCCGGGCAGTATGGGGCAACTTCTGAAAAATTGTTCTGAGTTACCTTTGCCGGATGCTCCGATGGAAGAGTTTGAAGCTTTTGTATATGGAGAAGGAAAAAGAAGGGGTTTGATCGAATTTTCTACCGATATTGATGCTGTTCTGGCCCGGGCCGATGTTGTAATCAGTGCTACCAGTGCGACTGAAAGGGTGATCCACGCTGGAAATCTTAAGCAGGGTGCGGTGGTCTGTGATATTTCCCGTCCGGCTAATGTTAGCGAAGAAGTTGACCAGGCCCGGCCCGATGTTTTAGTAATTGACGGTGGGGTAGTTGAAGTGCCCGGTTTACCTTCTTTTGGCTGGGATTTCGGTTTTGAAGAAGGCCTGGCTTATGCCTGCATGGCCGAGACGATGATGCTTGCCCTGGAGCAGAAATACAAGCATTACAGCCTTGGTTCTTCCGGGGTTAACCTTGAAACTATTCTTCAGACAAGGTATTGGGCCGGCGAACATGGTTTTAAACTGGCCAATTTTCGCAGTTTTAACCGGCCATTAAGTGAAGAAAAATGGCAAAGACTGCTAGAAACTCGCCGGGAATTGGCCCCACGTTAAAATTATGTTAAAATAATCAGGAATTTACATTACAACCACTATTGCTTTAGGAAGGGTGACTAATTTGGAGCATAAGTCAGGGCATAATAAACCAGCTCAGGAGAAAGAATTTGTTAAAGAAATAACCCCCAAGTCGGTAGATTATTCACAATGGTATGTTGATGTTGTTTTAAAAGCAAAAATGATGGATTATGCGCCGATCAAAGGCTTTATGGCTATCCGGCCATCTGGTTTTGCTCTCTGGGAAAAAATCCAGGAACTGTTGGATCGCCGTTTCAAGGAAACCGGCCACGAAAATGCTTATTTTCCCATGTTTATACCTCATGAACTACTGGAGAAAGAAGCCGAACATGTGGAAGGTTTTTCACCTGAAGTAGCCTGGGTAACCAAAGGGGGAGATGAAATATTAAGCGAACCGCTGGTTGTTCGCCCTACTTCCGAAGCAATTATCTGCGACTTTTATTCTCGATGGGTTCAGTCATGGCGTGATTTACCGGTTTTAATTAACCAGTGGTGTAATGTTGTTCGCTGGGAAAAATCGACCCGTCCTTTCCTGCGCACCTCGGAATTCCTTTGGCAGGAAGGACATACCTGTCACCGGACTGAAGAAGAAGCGGAAGAAGAGGCCCTCAAGATGCTCGAGGTCTACAGGGAGTTCATTGAAACTGAGATGGCCATACCGGCAGTTGTCGGACGAAAAACGGAGCGAGAAAAATTTGCCGGGGCGCTGCGTACCTATACTGTTGAAGCCCTGATGAGTGATGGCAGGGCCCTGCAGGCCGGGACCTCTCACAACCTTGGCCAGCATTTTGCCAGGGTGTTTGATATTACTTTTCTTGATCAGGACGACCAGTTGAAGCATGTCTGGCAAACTTCCTGGGGGGTTTCAACGAGGCTGATTGGAGCCCTGATTATGGTTCACGGTGATGACCGTGGTTTGATTATACCACCCCGCCTGGCCACATTTCAGGCTGTAATTGTACCTATACTGACCAAAAAAGATCGCGAACGTGTTTTAGAAGCAGTTCATGAGCTGAACAATCAGTTAAAACCTCATATAAGAGTAAAACTTGATGATCGCGAGGAATATTCGCCCGGTTGGAAATATAACGACTGGGAAATGCGCGGAGTGCCACTGCGTATTGAAGTCGGTCCCAAAGATCTTGATAAGGGTCAGGTTGTGCTGGTCCGACGGGATAACGGCGAAAAGTTTGTAGTTCCCCAAAAAGAACTTTTTGCCAGGCTGCCCGGTCTGCTCGAACAAATTCAAAATGATATGCTTCAGAAAGCCCTTGAATTTCGTGAAGTTAATACCCGCAGTGGATCCGACTACGAGGAGTTCAAGCATATAATGGAAGAAAAAAGGGGCTTTTTCCTGGCTTCATGGTGTGGAGATCCTGCCTGTGAAGAAAAAGTTAAGGATGATACCAAGGCCACAATCCGCTGCATTGTTTTTGATAAAAAACCCGAAAACGAGGAATGCCTGGTTTGTGACAAAAAAGCAAAAGAAGTCGTTTACTTTGCCCGGGCTTATTAATAATGAACATAAATGAGAAAAAAAGTGTGCTCCGTAAAAAGGTAATCCAGCTCCGGGATCAACTGACAAAAGAAGAAATTATGGAGAAGAGCAGCCTGATTGCTGAACATTTATACAAAATGGCTTCTTACCGAAATGCTAAAGCGGTTATGTTCTTTATCTCTTTTGGCAGTGAAGTAGATACCAGGCCTATGGTTGAAGAAACAATAAGCAGGGGTAAGCAGGCCCTTGCTCCGAAAGCGATAAAAGATACCCGTGATTTAATTCCATCCCAAATATTAAACTGGGAGAAAGACCTTTCTCCCGGAGCCTACAACATTCCAGAACCTGAGGAAGAAACCCTGCGTCCCCGTGAACCGGAAATCATAGACTTATTGATTGTTCCCGGTGTTGCCTTCGATTATGAGAAAAGACGTCTTGGTTATGGCGGCGGTTATTATGATCGGTTTATTTCCCTTTTAAATCCGAAAACACCGCTGGTTGCCCTCAGCTTTGAACTGCAGATTATATCAGAAGTACCTGCCGACAAGTGGGACCGTCGTGTCGATTATATTATTACCGAAAAGCGTATTATTAATCAGACAAACGGGTCAAAACCGGAGCAAACCCGGTTTACCAGGTCAATGTAACTGTAAAAATTATTTATCCCCATCCTTGGAAATAAAAAACCCCTGGAACAACATGTCGATAATTGTATTTGCAACCTGTTCCAGGTTTTTTTCCCTTTCGTTAACTACTTCCCATATGAAGCGATCAACTAATAAAATATAGGCTTTGGCCCCGATTTGAATATCAAACTTTTTGGCCAGTCCCTTTTCTTGAGAGTAGGCGAA
>SKXC01000069.1 GCA_007128625.1 Syntrophomonadaceae bacterium
CAGGTTGTAAAATAGTTTAAGGGGTCATAATCATTTGCTTATCAGCAGCAGCAAATTAAAAGAACTGGCCGCCTCGATCGGGGTGGACCAAATAGGAGTAACATCAGCAGATCCTCTCGATTATATGCAGGAGCGATTACAGAGGCGTATTAACGAAGAAAAGGTTACTCCATTTGAAGAAAATAATCCTGCTTTAAGGCTCTCTCCGGCTCATCTTTTAAAACACTGCCGAACAATTATCACCCTGGTTATCCCTTATCAGGCAGCCGATCATCGACTACCGTTAAAAGAAGACCAGCCGCTGGGAAAAGTGGCCCGCTGTGCCAGAAGTATAGATTATCACCGCATAGTTGAAGTTAAGGCCGGTGAGCTGATCGGAAAGATCAAAAGAAAAACCGCTTCATCCTTTAATTACCGGGTGTTGAGCGATCGCAGCCCCCTGCTTGAACGAGAGCTAACCCGTAATTCCGGGTTGGGTTTGATCGGCGAAAACTGCACCCTGATTAATCCCCGTTACGGTTCCTACGGCGCTCTTGGGACAATTTTAATTGATAAATATATTGAACCGGACCGGGCGACAAAAATGTCATGCGAAGGATGCGGCCGGTGCCGTGAAGTATGCCCGACCGGCGCCCTTGAAGAACCTTACATTCTAAACCCGTATCGCTGCCTTTCTTACCTGACCCAGGCTGCCGGGGTTTTCCCCCGGGAATTACGCCCTTTCCTGGGAAGGCAAATCTATGGCTGTGATACTTGCCAGGAAATCTGCCCCCACAATGAAAATGTTATTAGTTCCCCTTTTAAAGAATCTGCCTTTTTCTTTTTACCTGCTGAACCTCCGCTGCTCCCGCTGCTGCGCATGACCCGGAAAGAATATGAACTAACCATAAACCTGACTTCAGCCGGATGGAGGGGCAAAACCACCCTGCAGCGAAATGCCGTAATTGCTCTCGGTAACATTAAAGATCCGGCTGCCGTCCGCCCCCTGGTTAACCTGCTGGAAAACGACTTCCGCCCGGTAATCAGGCTACACGCTGCCTGGGCTTTGGGCCGTATCAGGGATAAAAAATCACTTTATGCCCTGGAAAAATCTTATCAAAGAGATCCGGAAGCAGGGGTAAAATCAGAAGCAAAACTCGCCCTTGAACAGCAGTAATAGGATAATGAGCTAAAGACACCATTATATCCTGACCACACAAATTGAGCTTTCAACAGGCAGCAATTCCTATTGTAATACTATTACCCTAAGACAGCTCTCTTAAAAAAACAAGGTTCGCCACTGGTCGGCCGGGCAGGAATCAGGAATCAGATAGCCAATAAATAAAGGTAAAGGATTGGTCGGGAAAATAATAAAGGGGGAGCAGGCAGGTAATGAACAGTTCTTTTCGCCTGATGCAGATCAGGGGCATCCCTGTAGAAATACATATAAGCTGGCTGCTAATTTTTTTCCTTTTCAGCTTAAGCCTGGCCCAGGGTTATTTTCCTTTAGTAATTGAAGGGTTAAATAACCAGGTATACTGGGCTGCCGGCATAGTGACTACGTTACTTATATTTGTCTCGGTGCTGACCCATGAATTCGGACACTCTTTAGTTGCTATCAAGGAAGGAATTCCGATCAAAAAGATTACCCTGTTCATCTTCGGTGGAGTGGCCCAAATGGAAGCAGAACCGGGCAGCCCGAAATCAGAATTCAAAATTACTGCAGCCGGCCCGCTTACCAGCCTGCTTATTGCCCTGCTGACCGGCGCCCTGTATTACCTGGCCCTGCCACCTGGAGAGATTATCAGCGAAGCAGTTTTTGTAGTGGCCAGGGTAAACCTGGTTATGGCCATTTTTAATATAATTCCGGCCTTTCCGCTTGATGGGGGAAGACTGTTTCGCTCAACCATATGGTTTTTCGGCAGAAATATTTTAAGGGCTACCCGTATTGCCGTAACATTGGGGAGCATTCTTTCTTTTGCCGCCATGGCTGTCGGGTTTATCATAATTTTTATTTATGGAGACCTGTGGGGTATCTGGTTAATTTTTATCGGTTGGATGATTTACCAGGCCGGGCAATCCAGCTATTCTCAACTGGTTTTTAAACAAACTTTTTCCGGCATGAAAGTATCCGAGGTGATGAGCACCAATTTGCAAACGATTTCGCCGGATGCCACTCTTGAGGAACTGGCAGATAATTTTTTACACTATAAGTACGGAGCTTTTCCGGTTGTTTACGGCTCGACCACTCATGGCCTGGTTACTTTACAGAATATGAAGGAAGTGCCCCGGGATAAATGGGCCCACACCACGGTGGCTCACATATTAACCCCGCTGAAAGAAACCATGGTTATCAGGCCGAACAGTGACGCTGCCGAAGTGATGATGAAAATGGCCACCCAGAATACGGGCCGGGCCCTGGTTATGGAAGAAAACGGTGAGTTGGTCGGCCTGCTGAGTCGAACTGATATGATGCGCTTCATCCAAATGCACATGGTCCTTGGCGAGGAATAGAAAGGAGATACAGCCATGGTTTTATTGCTGGAAGCGATCAAAAAAGG
>SKXC01000077.1 GCA_007128625.1 Syntrophomonadaceae bacterium
AAAGGCATGGACATGACAATCACATCTTCAGGAATCAGGCTCCAGCTTATGATCGTATTTAAGGCATTCCAATTTACCATCCGGTGCGACAACATGGCCCCTTTGGGGCGTCCGGTGGTTCCCCCGGTGTAAAGCAGCAGCCAGGGGCTTTCCGGGTCGATGTCCAGGTTGGGATCGGTTAAGGTGGTGTATTTTTGATTTTGAATCGATTTTTCTGCATCTGCAGTTGATATAAATAAGGTTTCTTTTTTTCCCGGTTCTAAATCCTTTAACGTTGAAGCCCATTCCGGGCCGTGAAAGAGGATCCGGGGGGAGGCATCTTCAATAATACCGGATAGTTCGGCAGAAGATAGCCGGAAATTCAAGGGCAGAAAAATTGCCCCTAAACGGGGCAGGGCAAAAAGTAGTTCTAAATGAAATAAACTGTTGAAATCAAGAATAGCAACCCGGTCACCTTTTTGCAGGCCGTAACTGTTTAAAAAAGCAGCTACAGCGCTGGTCCGCTGATTGAATTCATTGTAGGTAACCTTTTTATTATTATCGGTATCAAAAAAGGCTATTTTATTTGGACTTAGTTCAGAGCGTTTTACCAGCCAATCGTTTATAGGGATCGCCTCCCAAAACACTGAATCTAATACCTGAATCGCCTGTCATGTTTTATATGAAAATGATATCATGTGAATATTGAAAAAGTCAAGCATTAAATTGATTAATCTAAAATCACTTACCGTTGATTTGACAAGGTTAATAGAATATTACTATAATTTGGATGTCTTGAAATCATAATATTTAACTGGACAGGAGGAAAATATATGACTGTTTTTGAGGACAAAGTGAAGATCGGTAACGGCGAAACTCTTTTTTATCGCAAGGCAGGCGAAGGCGATAAGACCCTTTTATTAATTCACGGCAACATGTCATCTTCCAGGCACTGGGAGCCTTTAATAAAAATGCTTCCACCTGGATATAGCATTTATGCAGTTGATATGCGCGGGTTCGGTGACTCCAGTTATAATCAGCCAATCAACACCCTGGCTGATTTTAGTGAAGATCTGGCCATGTTTGCCCGGCAACTGGGCCTAAAAAAGTTCATCCCGGTTGGGTGGTCAACGGGGGGTGGAGTAGCCATGCAGATGGCAGCCGAGCACCCGGATATGGTCCAAAAGTTGGTGTTAATTGAATCAGTTTCCTACAGGGGATTGCCGATCTTTAAAAAAGATCAAGATGGTCAGCCTCTTGTCGGTCAATACTACCTTAGTAAGGAAGAAATGGCGGCAGATCCGGTGCAGGTAGCCCCGGTCGCCAAAGCTTTTGAAGAAGGTAACATTGATTTTATTAAATACCTTTGGGATGAGGTTATCTATGTAGTTAACAAACCGGAGCCTGAAGAAAACAAAGAATATATGGCTGCCACCATGAAACAGCGCAACCTGGTAGAGGTAGACTGGGCCCTGACCTCTTTTAACTTAAGCCATTCTCACAATGGAGTTGCTGAAGGCAGCGGCCTGGTTGATAAAATCAACTGTCCGGTGCTGGCTTTCTGGGGCGACCATGACCTGGTTATTACCCGGGAAATGGTCGAAGAGACCGTGGAGGCCATTGGTGAAAAGGCCCGGATGGTTGTTCTTGAAAACTGCGGTCATTCACCGCTTGTAGATGCCCCGGACAAGCTCAGCCATGAGATAATTAATTTCACGAGGTAAAGAACATGCCAAAAAAAATGATTAATAATATCGAGCTTAACTATGAACTGGACGGTGATGGAGAGGAAGTCCTGGTTTTACTAAACGGGATCATGATGAGTACAGTCAGCTGGACGGCACATGTTCCCTATTTTACTGCCAATAATTTACGGGTGCTCAGGGTTGATTTTAGGGATCAGGGCCTATCCGGGAGGGCCAAAGAACCCTACACTATAGAGCAGCATGTAGAGGATCTGGTCGGGCTTATTAATTACCTGCAGCTGGGTCCCGTTCATCTGCATGGTATATCTTACGGGGGCCAGGTGGCATTGCTCTTTGCCTTAAATTATCCCAAAATGGTCCGTTCCCTGATTATTGCCAATACTGTTCCCCGCCTGACCAATTATTTGCGCGGTATCGGCGAAGCCTGGGATGAGGCGGCTAAACTTAAAGCGGGCCGGAACTTCTTTCGTATGATTGCCCCGTCGATTTATTCAAACCTCTTTTTTGAATCCAACTTAGAATTCCTTAAAGAAAGAGAAGAGATGCTTGCCAACCTGTTAGATGACGGTTGGTTTGATGCTTACCTGCGCCTTTCATCAAGCAATAGTGATTTTGATCTGCTTGACCGCCTTAGCGAAATAAGTGCGCCGACCATTTTTATGGCCGCTGATCGGGATGCCGTAACTCCAATTGAAGAAATGCGGGCCATGAGAGATCGCATCAACAATTCCAAATTTGTCTTGATTCCTGACAGCGGGCATGTTTCCTGTTATGAGAAGATGGACGAGTACAACCTGATCATATTAGGCTTTATTGCTTTACTGCATGCCAGCTGAATAAACAGTAAGTCTAAAC
>SKXC01000128.1 GCA_007128625.1 Syntrophomonadaceae bacterium
AAAAGTATAGCATAAATATAGCTGTTAAACCATTCAGCGTTTTTCAAGAGGAACATAACCCCGGCGGGTGGAAACCGCCTTGTAGGCCGGGCGGATAATTTTGTTGGCATTGATCATTTCTTCCATCCGGTGGGCCGCCCAACCGGCAATCCGGGCAATGGCAAAAAGAGGGGAATAAAGCTGCATGGGCAAGTCAAGCATGCTGTAGAAAAACCCGCTGTAGAAATCGATATTAACGCTGACCCCTTTATACATTTTGCGTTTTTTGCTGATAATTTCCGGACCCAGCCTTTCCACCAGGGAATAAAGTTCAAACTCCTCGTGGCAGTTTTTCTCATCGGCAAGGCTTTCTACGTACTTTTTCATCAGGACCGCCCGCGGGTCGGAAAAAGAATAGATCGCATGTCCCATGCCGTAGATCAAACCGGCATGATCAAATACCTGTTTTTCGAGCAGTTTTTCCAGGTAGTCGGCCACTTTAGCTTCATCGGTCCAGTCATCGATATTTGCCTTCATGTCTTCGAACATCTGCACCACCTTGATATTGGCGCCACCGTGTTTGGGACCCTTAAGTGACCCAATGGCTGCTGCAATGGCCGAATAAGTATCTGTTCCCGAAGAAGTTACCACGTGGGTGGTAAAAGTAGAATTGTTACCGCCGCCGTGTTCGGCATGCAGGATCAGGGCTACATCGAGGATTTTTGCCTCCAGCGGGGTATAGCTGCTGTCCGGCCTGAGAATATAAAGGATGTTTTCTGCTGTTGACAGGTCTGGCTGAGGCACATGAATATATAGACTCTTATTATGGTGATAGTGGCAGAAAGCCTGGTAACCGTAAACTGAAAGCAGGGGAAACAGGGCCAGCAGCTGCAGTGACTGCCGCAGGGCATTGGGCAGCGAGGTCCCGTCGGCATATTCATCATAAGCATACATGGTCAGCACACTGCGGGCCAGGGTATTCATCATATCCTGGCTGGGAGCCTTCATAATAATATCCCTGACAAACCCGGTGGGCAGGGAACGGTAATTGGCCAAAAGCCGGTTAAATCGCTCCAGCTCTCCGGCATCGGGCAGCTGCCCAAAAATCAGCAAGTAGGCCACCTCTTCAAATCCAAAGCGGTTTTCCCGGGTCAATCCTTCCACTATATCATCCACATTAATGCCCCGGTAATAAAGCTTGCCGTCACAGGGCTGTTCTTTTCCGTCAACAATTTCTGAAGCGACCACCTCAGATATTTCGGTTAACCCGGCTAAAACCCCTTTGCCGCTTAAATCACGCAGGCCTCTTTTGACGGCATATTTATCGTAAAGATCGGGATCAATCCTGCTGTTGTTTTCACACAGGTTAGAAAGTTCGGTAATCTCAGGGGTTACCTGGAAAAAATTATTACTCATAAACATCTCCCCCGCCTTTCCTTAATAAATGGATGTTTCAAGATTATATCACAAATAACCTACAAGCCTAAAAGCAAAATCCAGCTGTTTGAGTTTGCTCCCGGTTAAAGCTATAATTTAAACAAGGGAGGGAGAACAATCCATGAATTACTGGCTGCTTAAAACAGAACCTGCTGAATATAGTTTCTGGGATTTAAAGAAAGAAAAAACCACCAGGTGGGACGGAATAAAAGCACCCGCTGCCCTGCAGAACCTGCGTTTAATGAAAAAAGGCGACCGGGTTTTAATCTATCATACCGGCAGGGAAAAAGCCATAGTCGGCACCGGTTTGGTGGTTATAGAAGCCTACCCCGACCCGGGCCAGGAGGACTCCCGCCGATTGGTGCTTAACATTTCCGCCGGAGAAGCGCTAAAACGACCGGTCAAATTAAGTGAAATAAAACAATCAGGACTTTTCCCGGAATGGCAACTGATCAGGCAGCCGCGCCTGTCGGTAGTGCCGGTAAGCCGGGAGCAGTGGGATAAGTTA
The DNA here is from genome assembly GCA_007128625.1 of Syntrophomonadaceae bacterium. Taxonomy (GTDB): domain Bacteria; phylum Bacillota; class Dethiobacteria; order DTU022; family DTU022; genus B1SED10-74M. The sequence continues at coordinate 1,925 of SKXC01000128.1, forward strand.
ACCACCTGGGATAAATAAGCTATAATTGATTAAACTTTTGAGCGGAGAAACAGATGGCTGAGATTAGAAGGTACCAGTATAAATCACCGCCCCCATCGCGAGAAAATCTCGAAAAAGCGGGCCGGGCTGTTGAAAATAACCTGGCCGAAATGAAAAAGATCAGCACAGAAGTATACTGCAATAAAGAGCTTCTGACCGGTGCCGACAGGTACCGCTTATTTTTCTTCGGCTGCCTGCTTTTCGACTTTTACCTGCATACCGAAGACTGCCTGCTCATTATTGCCAGAACCATCGACAAATGGATCCCGGCCAGCCTGGACTGGCATGAGCGCCTGCTCAAACTCATGCAGAGCCCGCTGCCTGATAAAAGGCCTCCTGTTTTAGCAGGTGAAACCACTTCCCTGCTTTATAATTACTTGATCCTGTTCTTAAACTTTCACCGCCGGGGACCAAACCTCGACCCCGAAAGAATCAAACAAATGGCCACCGGCCTCGACCACCTCTATCACCTGCTGGAAAAAGATTTAACCTCAATTACCAGGTTGCTTACCCCGGCCCGGTAAAACTAACTGCTACAAAAAGCTTTGCTAATTGCCCCTTAAATAAAA
>SKXC01000027.1 GCA_007128625.1 Syntrophomonadaceae bacterium
TATTTATGGCCCCACTGGCCGTAGGAATCGCTGCCGGCAGCAGCCTGGGAACGGCCGCAGCCTTGATGGCTGCAGCTGCCGGAAGCAACCTGACCCTGCTGATTCCCACTCACCAGGCCGCCCTGATGGTACTGAGTAAGGCTCCCTTTTCCTTTACTGCCTTTATGCGATTCGGCCTGGTTATAAGTATTTTATGTTTTTTGGCTGCAGCTGCGGTAATAACATTTTTCTGGCAGTACTGAAAACATCACAGGATAATATGTATTACCGGTTAACTATAACTTATCTGCTGCTATTACCGGCTGCTGCAATAAATCGTAAACGCGGCACATTTACATTTAAATGCACTTTATGTTATAAAAAATATACTTATTAAAAGGAGGAGTTGTTTATGCATTTTGCCCAAATTTACACCCCGGGAATAGCCCAGTGTTCATATGTTGTTGGCAGTGGCAACAAGTGCGTGGTGGTTGATCCGGTGCGGCGTATTGAGCCCTACCTGGCAAAAGCAAAAGAGTTTAACATGGAAATCACGGCAATCCTTGAAACCCACCTTCATGCCGACTTTATTTCAGGCCACATGGAGTTGGCCGAAGCAACGGGAGCAGAGATCTATGCTCCCAGAATTGCCAACTGCGAATTTCCCCATCGCCCTTTAGACGACGAAGAAGAATTTGTAATCGAAAATCTGCACTTTAAGCTTTTGGAAACTCCCGGACATACCCCGGACTGCACGGTTTATATCGTAACTGACCAGGAAAGAGGCCAGGAACCGGTTATGGTCTTCACCGGTGATACCCTGCTGGTTGGGGCTGTCGGCCGGCCGGACCTTTTCCCCAACCGGGAGGAAGAACTTGCTGAAAAATTGTTTAACAGCCTCGAGAGGTTAAAAGAATTGCCCGATCATACTGAGGTTTATCCGGCTCACGGCATGGGCTCTCTATGCGGAAAAGCCCTCTCGGCCAAATTGTGGAGCACCATCGGCACAGAACGCAGGTTTAACCAGTCTCTCCAGCATAATGAACTGGATGGTTTCAAAAAAGATTTACTGGCCGATATGCCGGCTGCTCCTGACCATTTTGCCCGCTGCACCGAAATTAACCGGAAAGGTCCGGTGCTGCTGCGGGAGACACTGAGCACAAGGCCATTTAACCCGGAAGAGGTGGCCGGGGCAATGGAAAAAGAAGGTTACTCGGTTATCGATGTCCGTACCTATCATTCTTTTGCCGCCGCCCATATTCCGGGATCATTAAGCATCAGCAAGCAGGGTAACCTGCCCACCTTTGCCGGCTGGATAGTGCCGCCTGAAGACAAGATTATCCTGGTCCTGGACAACAAAGACAACCTGGATGATATAAAAACTAATTTATACACTGTCGGGCTGGATAATATCGAAGGCTACCTGGAAGGTTCCATCGAAAGCTGGATCAAAGAAGGACTGCCGATCAATAATATTGAGACGACATCTGTCCACCTTCTGCGAGAATGGATAAAAAAGGATTCGCTCCTGATCCTGGACACCCGGGCAGAGAGTGAATGGAAAGAAGCGCATATTGAAGGCACCAGCCTTGCTCCCACTCCTGATATACGGCACCGTTATAAAGAATGGGATGCTGAAAAGCCGGTGGTTGTCATCTGTAATACCAGCAATCGTTCCATGACTGCCGGGAGTCTGCTGAAACAAAGGGGTTTCAAGCAGGTAATCAACGCTGTCGGCGGAACCACGGCCTGGAATGCCGCCGGTTTCCCTATGCAGCCGGGTGGTGACGGGCGATGATCACCTCGCTATTACAGGGTATATTCGTTGAACCCTGGCCCTTCTGGGTCGGTGGTATCATAATCGGCCTACTCGTCCCCCTGCTCTATTATTACTTCAATACTGCCCTCGGGGTTTCCACCGGCTACGGAAACCTGGTAAAAATAGTTCTGCCGGCCCGAAACTTGAAGTGGATCAAGTCAAAATTCCCTGAAACATGGAGCTGGAGAGTCTATTTCATAGCTGGTATTATCCTGGGCGGTTTTATTTCTTCTGTTCTTGGCGGCAATCCCGGGTTCACTTCCGAAATGGGTGTTTTCACGAGTGCTGTCCAGTGGCCTGCCCTTCTTACCGCCACTTATTTTTTTGCAGGAGGCGTTTTGCTCGGCCTGGGAGCCCGCATCGCCCGCGGCTGCACTTCCGGACACAGCATCCACGGCATTTCCAACCTGCACATCTCAAGCATTGCCGCCACGATATTGTTTCTAATCGGTGGGGTAATCGCAGCCAACCTTATGAGAATAATCTTACTGGGAGGGGCCTTGTAATGAATAAAAAACTTGGTTTATTAGGTTTCGGCACCCTGTTTGGATTTACCCTGAGCCGGGTCGGAGCTTCTGATTATGATCTGATTGTGGGTATGTTTACCGGTAAAGATTACACCCTGGTCGGTGTGATATTAACCGCTATTATTGTCGGCGCAATTGGTATGCAGGTTTTAAAAAGAACAAAGCAAAGAACCAGAAGCGGCGAACTTCTAAAAATTAGCCATAAAA
>SKXC01000137.1 GCA_007128625.1 Syntrophomonadaceae bacterium
AGCTTCGTCGATTAAAGAGGCAATTTCTACCATTTGTTCAACTTTCATTCCCCGTGACGTCAGTGTAGGCGTGCCCAGTCTTATCCCGCTGGGATCATTGGCTCCTCTTTGATCATAAGGAATTGTATTCTTGTTGACAGATATATTGAGCTGATCGAGAATATTTTCTGCTTCCAGACCTGAAATATTTTTGCTGCGCAGGTCTACCATGACCTGGTGGGTATCGGTGCCCCCGGTAAGCACATCATAATCAAGGTCAATCAGGGCCCGGGCAAGGGCTCTGGCATTGGCAAGCACATCTTCAAGATAGGAAATATACCCGGGTAGTTGGGCTTCTTTAAAAGCGACAGCTTTGGCAGCGATGATATGCATTAATGGCCCTCCCTGCACCCCGGGAAAAACCGCCCTGTCAATATTAGATGCATGCTTCTGCTGACATAAAATAAGCCCTCCCCTGGGGCCGCTGAGGGTTTTATGGGTGGTGGCCGTAACAATGTCTGCTGTAGTAACCGGATTGGGATGCAGGCCGGCGGCAACAAATCCGGCAGTGTGGGCCATGTCAACCAGGAGGTAAGCTCCGACATCATCGGCAATATCTTTAAAGCCCTTGAAATCTATAAGACGGGGATATGAGCTGGCGCCTGCAATAATCAGCTTCGGTTTAACTTCCCGCGCTATTTTGCTTACCTGCTCGAGATCAAGCAAGCAGCTCTCACGCTCAACATTGTAGCTATAAGATTGGAAATAGCACCCGGAAATATTAATTTTATAGCCATGGGTAAGGTGGCCTCCGTGACTGAGATTCATGCCGAGAATCCGGTCGCCGGGTTCCAAAAGGGCAAAGTAGGCTGCTATATTGGCCGAAGTGCCGGAATGAGGTTGGACATTAACATGGTCAGCCTTAAACAATTCCCTGGCCCTGCTAATGGCCAGTTTTTCAGCTTGATCAACAAAACAACATCCACCGTAATAACGCGCCTCCGGGTAACCTTCTGCATACTTGTTGGTTAGTACTGATCCCTGGGCTTCGAGAACCGCCCTGCTAACCAGGTTTTCTGAAGCGATCAGATTTAAAGAATTCTGCTGACGGTTGCTTTCTTCTTTTAAAATTTCAGCAATTTCCGGGTCAAAGCTGACAAGAGGCTGGCCGCCGGTAGCCTTGTATTTTTCGTGCATTGATGATTTAACCTCCATTAATTAAAAACAAATATAATGAGGACAGGCTGTATTACTCTATATAAAAATTGTATCATAAAAAAATGTTTTCTTCTAATCATGCAGCCGGCACCCGGGCAGCCTGTTCTGAGGTAAATACCTAAATGAAGCTGTTAAAAGAACCTGTCCTGGATGAAGCCATAAAGAGCTGCTGAACTATTCAAAGCGCAAAATACCCATCGGGGTTTGCTGTTTGGCCTGACCCAGGGGGTTGTCATAACGCATAAAATCTTCAATTTCTGTTGTGGGCAGATCATCATGAGATTTTCCCACAATGTTGCTTCCGCCGATATCATTTACATCCATGATCACAACCGGAATTCCGTCCAGGGCCCTGCTTATTTGCAAAGCGATCCGGTCGGGATTATTCAGGGGAGGAACAATATATTTATTCAAGTCAGCAAAACGGTGCTCGACCACGCCATCGATCCTGGAAACCTCGGATCCGGCAACACGGTAAAAATAACCGCTCCTGCCAAACAGCTTGGCCCCTCCCCCAATAACGGCCGCAAGTAAAATTCTAGTCCGGCCAACCATGTTTATGGCTACCTGCATGGACCTTGGATCACGCATACCGATCCCGTAGGGACTTTTGATCACAAAACGGGAGAGCAGTTTAGCAAGAATACCGACCCTGACATCTTTTTCATCTATTACCTCACCCTGGCTGATCACCACCGCTTTTTCACTGCAGACTACCACATCTCCTGCAGCAAGGAGGGGTTTCACATAATTCAGGGCCACCTCAACGATCGAATCATTTGGCCTGATTATATCTGTTTTCACAGGGATGCATTTATTGATCTTTATATTTTCTATTTCCGGTGAGGAATTCTTATTTTTTTTCACCATGATTATATCCTCGCTGTAGATATTTCATTACCATCCGAGCATCTTTATAAACTATAAATCCAAAGTGGCAGTCGGCACCGGTCATAATATGATGCTACTGTTGGCAGGTCCAGCTTTCCAACTGGTTTGATTGAAAAACAAGCCCTGCTAGTATTCTACATTTTTTTAAAATGACCTTTAAGGCTGCCAAAATGTTTAGAGGTCCCGGGCGATTAATCAATCTTCCTGGCCAGCAGCGCCTTAAAACTGGCGACTCTGCCCGAGTAGAGCTCCTGGTCACTACAAAATGTTTACCGAAGCACTGCGATAGCTTTAGTTATAGTTAAACAACTGCCACTTGAACTTCAGTAATTTTTTCGCTACTATGAAAGCATTGTGAGCCTAAAACCGGTTATTACTGGAGTATATTATGTCTAAGCTTGAAATAATCGCCACGGC
>SKXC01000032.1 GCA_007128625.1 Syntrophomonadaceae bacterium
AATTTAGATAACAGGCGCTCCAGGTCTTCTTCTCCATAATAAAAGACCTCAATCGTCCCACCGTTTTTGCCCGGCCGGATCCTGACCTTTGTTCCCAGGCAGCGCTGTAATTGAAGCTGGATTTCGGCTTGCAGAGGATCCGGCTTAGCATTTTGATCCCGATCTACTTCTTTCTTGTTTTCTCCCCGGTCAGCCATTTTTGAAGCGAGCTTTTCTGCTTCCCGGGCCGAAAGCCCTTCTTGCATAATCTGTTTGGCGGCCAGCTGTTGCTTATGCGCATCATTAATAGACAAAAGTGGTCGAACCTGCCCGGGGGTTAATTCATGTTTAGATAACAATTCCAGTATGGTTTCCGGTAAAGACAGAAGCCTTACACTGTTGGCGATTGAGGGGCGACTGCGACCAATACGTTGGGCCAACTCATCCTGGGTATAATTATATTCCTGCATTAGTTTACGATAAGCCTTGGCCTCTTCAACCGGATTAAGATCTTCTCTTTGAAGGTTTTCAATTAAGGCTACTTCTAACATCGTTTTTCTATCAACAGGTTTAACTACAGCAGGAACAGCGGTTAGCCCGGCCAGTCGTGCTGCACGACATCGCCTTTCACCCACTACCAGAGTATAGCCATCACCTTCATCATCCGGGGAAACAACAACAGCCTGCAGCACACCGTGTTCCTTTATAGAGGCAGCCAGCTCTTCTAACTTGTCATCATTGAACTCACTGCGAGGCTGATAAGGGTTCGGCTTTATGCGTTCAAGAGATATTTCATTGGTTTCAACTGTGCCTTCCATTACCTCCGGTATTAATGCCCCCAACCCTTTGCCCAAACGCTTTTTTTCACTCATTTCCCAAAACCTCCCGGGCTAAAGAAAGATGGAGTGATGCTCCCTTGCTCTTTGGATCATATTCCAGTATATGCTGACCATAACTGGGAGCTTCACTAAGACGAATATTCCTTGGGATAACGGTCTTATAAACATAGTGCTTAAAATAATTCCTAACCTCATCAGCCACCTGCTCGGACAACTTGGTACGGGTATCATACATGGTTAAAACAACCCCTTCAATACTCAAGCTCTCGTTAAGGTGCTTACGAACAAGGTTTATGGTATTCATAAGCTGACCCAGGCCTTCCAGGGCATAATATTCACATTGAATAGGGATCATCACCCCATGTGCTGCATTTAACGCATTCAGAGTTAGTAAACCAAGCGATGGAGGGCAATCAATGATTATAAAAGAATAATCATCCAGTACCGTTGCCAGGGTTCGTTTTAGTTTTTCCTCACGGGAAACCATCGAAACCAACTCAATTTCTGCCCCTGCCAGCTGTATTGTGGCCGGAGCAACCATTAAATTGTCCCACTGGGTGGGAAGTATTATTTTTTTTAATGGCAGTTCATCAATCAGCGAATTATATATACATTGTCGTATCTCCTGCTTTGCAAGGCCTATGCCACTGGTTGCATTGCCCTGGGGGTCAATATCTACAAGCAGTACTTTTACTCCCATTTTAGCCAGGGAAGCACTAAGATTAACTGCTGTGGTGGTTTTTCCTACCCCACCTTTTTGGTTCGCAAGGGCGATTACCCGGGCCATTGTTTTTCTCTCCTGTTCAACTGTTCTATTATACCGGTTAACTTCATAATCGGTCATTACCTCTTTTATTAATATCTTTTTGTTTAGCATTTTTAATTTTATATCAATTTTTCATTTACCAGCCTGCTTTCTACTAGATTGCAGCATATCTTTTGTCAGTCGAATGTTGACTTCAATGAAATCAGGTTCCACAGTTTCATTGACTTCAGGGTAAAGACCTGAACGCTGTATTACCTGCACAGCTCCTCTAATTGTATTTAAAACAATACGCATGTCCCTGATAATTGGTTTCGGTCCCTTAATTTTTGACCTGCCTTTTTCTTTCCCGGCATATTTTTCGATTCTTTGCTCTACCTGGCTGACCGTAAGACCTCTTTGTCTAATTTCTTCTATCATTTTTAGCTGCTGCTTTTCAGAGTCAAGCCGGAGCAAAGCACGAGCATGTCTTTCAGTTAAACCATATTTAAGAAGTTTTTCCCGAACTGGTTCTGCAAGCTTTAGCAGCCTTATTTTGTTGGCAATAGTTGACTGGCTCTTCCCGAGACGTTTAGCCAAAGATTCCTGGGTAAAATTAAAAGTATTCATTAAGCTAACATAACCAGTTGCCTCTTCAATGATGTTTAGGTTTTCTCGCTGCAGATTTTCAATCAAAGCAGTTGTAGCCATATCATTATCTGATAATATTTTTACTGCGGCTGATATTTTTCGCCATCCAAGTCTTTTGCAGGCAAGGTACCGCCGTTCACCAACTACAAGCTGATAACCATCTCCTACTCGACGAACAACTATTGGTTGAATCAACCCGGAAGCCTTTATAGACTTAGCCAGTTCATCAATTTTTTCTGTTGACATCTCCCGACGAGGCTGAAAAGGATTCGGGTGGATTTTATCAATGTTTATGGCCAGAACCTTATCTGTAGAAGGTTCCGTCTCAGGTAATGCCATTCCTTCTTCATATCTTTCGGTCATTATAACAACATCCTTATATGTAATATCTTCTATTAATTAATTTGACAGTTATTGATTCTTTCCTTCCGACAGGTTGCTTGTTTTAAAATATTAACTACTATTTAATTGGTTTGCGAGCCGGCACTCCAATCTTACGTGGATATTTCAATGGTGTACTTTTATGCTTTACTAATTGATAAAGAGCCCTTTGTTCCCCTGATATTAACTTATAATACCACACCTGATCGATATTGCCGCCACAGGCTTGTATAGCTCCTTTAGCATCTGCAATCTCTTGATCTGCCCGAGAGCCTTTATATAACAAAACTTTCCCTCCAACTTTCACCAAAGGTAGAGTTAGTTCTACCAAAACTGCAGCCCGGGCAACTGCTTTACTCACGACATAATCATATTTTTCACGATGATTGCTGCTTTGACCGTATTCTTCTGCTCTGCCACATAATAAATATAGCCGCTCCAGGCCTAAATTGTCGGCGATTCCTTTTAAAAAGTTAATCTTACGCTGGTTAGAATCCATTAAGCTTATAATTATTTCGGGTTTACAAATTTTTAATGGTATTCCCGGCAGCCCACCTCCGCTACCTAGATCAAGAACTGTACTTTCGAGATGAAAATCGATCAATTTCAAGGGATACAATGAATCATATATTTGTTTGCCTAATATACCTTCTGCTGTCTTTTCTCCTGTTAACCGTTGTCTCTTTAAACCTTCCAGCAGAATCTCTGTATAAAGTGCCAGTTGTTTCTTATGTGTTGTTTTGACGTTTAGTTCGAGATTTTTCAGCATCAGGTCTGTAAGGTCTTCTGTGTGTTGTTGCATTATGCCCCTTTTCTGTCTCTTTTATTTACCAAGGCAAAATTCACTGAATATCTTATCAAGGAGATCATCATCAACCGTATCACCGGTAATTTCACCCATTCTAAGCCAGGCATTTTGCAGCTCAAGACTGATAATCTCCAGGGGTTGTATATCAATTGCTTCTATTGCACTCTCAACATTCATGAGTGCTTCATCAATTATTCTTTCATGGCGCATTGAAACAATAGCCTGGTTTTCCTGATCGGTATCCGATCCAAAAATATTATCTAACATGTTCGTTACTGCATTTTCCAGCTGCTTAATTCCCTCTCCTGTTACAGCAGAGGTTTCAACTATTTTGGCATCCGGGCAGTAATTCTTAACCAGCTCACGATTTAGTTTTTGTTCAAGATCTGATTTATTAATTGCTATAACCAGACCTTGATCGGCATGTTTCAAACCGGCAATTTCTTTATCTGTCTCGCTCCATTCTACAGAACCGTCAACCACCATTATTATTAACCGGGCCCTGCCGGCGGCCGAGCGTGACAATTCAATTCCCTGTTTTTCCACCGGGTCGCAGGTTCCCTGGATACCAGCAGTATCGACCAACCGAATAGGATAACCCCCAAGGTTCAGATAGCCTTCCAACAAATCACGGGTAGTCCCGGGAATTTCATGGACTATGGCCCTTTGCTTATGCAGCATTGAGTTAAGAAGAGATGATTTCCCTACATTTGGCTTGCCAATTATGGCAACAGAAACCCCATCCTGGTATGCCCGGTTTCTTTCTACTCCCAGCACTAGCTTCTGCAGGTCTGTTTTTAATGCTCCAAGGTTTTTCTTTAATTCAACCTTATCATAATCATTGGGATCAAATTCCTCAGGATAATCAAACGAAGCTTCAATTGGGGCACGGATCGTTAAAATTTTATCTCTAATTGATTCCACTTTTTTCGCCAATTCACCCTGTAATCCCCTGGCGGCCATTTTAACTGCTTCTTCGGAACGGGCATGAACCATATTAAGGACTGCTTCGGCCTGGCTTAAATCAAGTCTTCCGTTAACAAATGCTCTCTTCGTAAACTCACCCGGTTCTGCCAAACAGGCACCGGCTTGCAAAACTAGTTTTTCAATGGAGCGAAGGGTAAAAATTCCACTGTGACAATTAATTTCGACAATATCTTCTCGCGTATAGGTATGAGGTGCCGGCATAAAAGATACCAACACTTCATCAATTAAGGTTTCTTCTAAGTCTTTAATAAAACCATGATACAGGTATCGTGGACGAGGATAACCGGATTGCTTTTTTTTCGGGCAATCAAATATTCGGTCTACTATAGCAAAGGCATTCTGACCGCTGAGTCGAACGATCCCTATCCCCCCTTCACCGAGTGGGGTGCTGATTGCAGCAATGGTTTCATTTTTAGTCACTATAAAACTCCTTCCCACAATTTTTATTCAAAAAAAACCGCCCCATCACGGGGCGGCGCTTGAGGCTTTGTTTAACGTGGAACAATTACAACTTTTCGATACGGTTCGTCCCCGATACTGGCAGTGGAAATACCTGGATAATCTTGCAAAGCAAGGTGAATAATCCTTCTTTCCTGGGGATTCATGGGCTCAAGCACCTGTTCGAAACCTTCATCTTTTACTTTACGGGCTACATTTTTAGCAAGTTGTATAAGTGTCTTTTCCCGTCTGACTCGATAATTTTCAATATCGAGCACTATCATTTTTTTTAGTCCTGAAAATTGCTTTCTAACAATTATGCTTAATAAGTATTGCAGGTCGCTGAGAGTTCGTCCCCGGCGACCTATTAATGCCCCCACATCCTGACCATATATATCTACTTTAAGCTTTTCATTATCTTCTTCAACAATTACCCTGCCTTCTATTTTCATATACCCGAGGACTTCCTCCAGGTATGCCTTGATATATTCACCAGGGTCTTTTATCATCTTAACATGAACTCTGGCGCTTTTCCCACCAAGAAATCCCAAAATGCCTTGATTAGGCTCATCCTTAACTTCAATCAATGCGTTGTCCTTTTTTATGCCAAGAGAATTAAGGGCTTTATCAACAGCTTCCTCTAAGGTCCGGCCTGTTGCCTCACATTCTTTCATTTTTTACCCTTCCCTTTTTTCTTTTTCTTAGTTTTGCCATCTTTTATTGTACTTTTTTTATCGCTTCTCTGTATTTTCTTTTGTTCAGCTGTATTTTCTTTATTATCTATCTCTTTGTTACTTATATCTTTTACCTCTTTAAAATTTGCCTGGTTTTCAGTTTTATTAGTTATATCTTGTTCTCCTTTAAGACTGTCTAAATAGTTAATTAACTTGTGCTGGGCTAAAGAAAATACATTGTTCATAGTCCAATAAATAACCAGTCCAATTGGAAAACTAAAACTGAATACCGTGATCATTCCGGGCATTAAATAAAGCATCATCTTTTGACTGCCCTCAGCAGCCATGGACATTTTTGAGTATAAGTATGTTGTCCCGCCGGCAATAAGCGGAAATATATAATAAATACCAAATTCACTAAAATGTACTGTTAGCTGAGCAAATAGTGAATATTCGGCCTCACCATATATAATGCTGGGCAGGTAAGTTAGATTTATAAATTCTGCAGCTTGAAACAAATAAGGACTAAATGTCTCTCCTCTATCTTCTAAAACAGTTTTGATGATATCGGGTTCTCTCAACAGCCTGAATATCCCAATTAAGAATGGAAGCTGAACCAAAAGGGGCAGACATCCGGCCAATGGATTCATGTTATTTTCCTTCATAAATTTACTCATGGCCTCGTTCTGCTTTTGTTTGTCATCTTTGTATTTTTGCTGAATTTTTTTTATTTCCGGTTGGAGCTTTTGCATATTTTTTGTGCTTTGAATCTGCTTATTGTTTAAAGGAAAAGTAATCAGTTTAACTATTAAAGTAAGTATTATTATGGATAAACCGAAATTGGGCACATAGCTGTATATAAATCCAATTACTTCACCGAAAATTTGCGCTATACTTTCTATCATCTTAATTCCTCCTACTATTAGGTTACTCTACAGGATGGTAACCACCTGGATTAAACGGGTGACAATTCAAGACCCGTTTTGTGCCCATACAGAGACCCTTAAAAATACCATACTTAAAAACTGCTTCATAAGTATACTGTGAGCAAGAAGGATAAAATCGACACACCCGTGGTTTTAGAGGAGAGATAAACAACCTGTAAAACCTTATCAGCGCCAGGCATAGATTTGTTGCCGGGCGCTCTGCTACTTTAAAAATTTTTTCTGAAGCAATTTTGCTTTCCGGCATAGACTGAACAACTCCTTGCATGCTTCTTGAAAAGAAACATCTACTGCCGGCTTTCGTGCAATCAAAATAAAATCATATCCTTTATACAGCTTTTCTTCAATCCTTAGATATGCTTCTCTATAAATTCTTTTGATCTTATTTCGGACAACACTCTTACCAACTTTTTTGCTGATCGAAAAACCAATGCGGTTATAACTATTACCGTTGGGGCAGTAATAAAGGACAACATTCCTTGATACCACCGCCCTGCCTTTTCGATAAACACGCTTAAACTCCCAATTTTTCTTAAGCCTCAAAGATACCTCTTGTACTTCTATGCACTGAGTCTTTTTCTCATTCTCTTCCTTCTGTTCCTGATAACTTTTCTTCCTGCATGGTCACTCATGCGCTTTAAAAACCCGTGCACCCTTTTACGTTTTCTTTTTTTAGGTTGGTAGGTTCTTTTCATAATAATCCCTTCATTTTTCATTCAGAATCAAAGGGAATTATACAGCAACTAAAGTAGAAATGTCAAGGCAACTGTCTCACGGGAAATAGTTAAAAGGCTGTGTTTAAATAAAATGCTCTCTCTTATTCTTAACTTAATGACCCATATTCATTGATTCCAACCTTTGCAGTTGCTGTGGATATCTGTTAATATATTAATTAATATAACAGTTTTTAGATATGGTTTTCCACAGATTATGTTAATAACTGTTTATTAATGTTAATAACTATTTGATTCATTGCTCTTTTCTGGAGGCTTTATCAATGAACAGCCATCTAAATGAAATATGGCAGCTTATTATTTCCGAACTGAGCAAGGAATTAAATAAGCCCAGCTTTGAAACATGGTTTAATTTAACAAAGCCTTTATCGATAGATAATAACTGCCTGGTTATTGAAGTCCCAAATGATTTTACCAAAGAGTGGTTTGAAACACGATATAGTTACCAAATATTAAGTGCTATGAAAGAAGTTACAGATGAGGATTATGAAGTAAGATTTGTTATTTCTGCAGAGTTTGATGGTATAGATAATACAGAGGAAGAAGAAAACGCACAAATTGGACACTTTGAAAGGTCTAACGTTTTAACTACCGATATCCAGGATAATAGAGATCTAAAACATAAGTATATATCTAGTTTTAACCCTCGCTATACATTTGAAACTTTTGTTGTTGGTGCCTGCAACAGGCTGTCCCATGCCGCTTCCCAGGCAGTTGCCGAAAGCCCGGCCAGGGCATACAACCCACTTTTTATATACGGTGGTGTTGGCCTGGGGAAAACACACCTTCTTCATGCTATCGGTCAGTATACTTTAATAAAACATGGCTATTCCAGGGTATTTTATTTTTCTTCAGAAAGATTTACCAATGAATTTATTAATTCAATCCGTGACAACAAAACTCTTGAATTTAGAAATAAATATCGTAATATGGATGTGTTGTTAATCGATGACGTGCAGTTTTTGGCTGGGAAAGAACAGACCCAGGAAGAATTTTTTCACACCTTTAATGCTTTACATGATAATAACAGGCAGATTATTATTTCCAGCGATCGTCCTCCCAAAGAAATACCTACCTTAGAAGATCGCTTACGTTCACGCTTTGAATGGGGGCTTATTACCGATCTTCAAACCCCTGACCTCGAAACAAGAACAGCGATTTTAAAGAAAAAAGCTCTTTCAGATGGTATAGATATTCCAGACCAGGTAATCCAGTACATTGCTGAAAAAATTGTTACCAACATACGCGAACTGGAAGGGGCACTAATCCGCATAATAGCATATGCTTCACTTTCAGAAAACCCCATTAACCTTGAGTTAACTGAAGCAGCACTGCAAGATATTATTTTTACCCGTCAAAAAAATATAACTATCAACAAAATAATTGAAGCAACCGCAGAAGGTTTTAATATTCAACCCTCAGAAATTAAATCTAAAAAAAGAACTCAAGATATTGCCATGACAAGACAGGTAGCCATGTACCTTTGTCGCATGCTTACCGATTTATCTTTACCTAAAATTGGAGAAGAATTTGGAGGTAGAGATCATACTACTGTATTACATGCCTTTAAGAAAATTGATACCCTGATTGCCAACGACAGTGATTTTAAACACCGTATAGAATTAATTAAAAATAATATACTTGATAATTCTTGAATAACCTGTAGATAAGCTGTGTAATTATCCCTTATTTTATTTATCATATTAATTATTAACTTTTTCTTTTATTGATAAACAACTTTTTCATATCTTATCCACAGCATTTATTTTAGTTAAATAACTATTTCGATTATAGGTGACCATATTTTTGGTACATTTATATACTTATAAACACTATCCACAGCTATTACTGCTATGACCTTTTATATATATTATAATTGTTTTTTATAAGGTTTGTTAATTTTTAAAGGAGGTTTTATAGATCATGCAAATTATAACCAGCACAAGCCAATTATACAATTGTCTTGAAACAGTGGAAAAAGCTTTACCATTTCGTTCTACTGTTCCCACCATAAATAACATTTTGCTTGAGGCGGACAATAATGTCCTTAAATTCTATTCCACGAATTTAGAAATGGCAATATCTGTTAAAATGGACTATAAAAGCAATAATGCCGGTAAAATACTGATACCTCCTAAAATAATTGATATAATACGCTACTTTCCGGTTCCGGAAGTTAATATAATTATAAACTTGGATAATTACCAAATAGATATTTCAGGAGGTTCTGCCCACTTTAAACTGAATGGCTCAGACGCTCAGGACTACCCGGTTGCTAATTTTGGACAGATTAATAAAGATAATAGTTATAATATTGAAGAACGAACATTTAAAAAGCTGCTTAAGGCAGTGATTTTTGCTGCTTCAACAGAAGAAACAAGGCCTGCCTTCAATGGAATATATTTTTCATTTTATGATAATAAAATGAGGTTAACTGCTTCTGATACATATCGTCTTGTTATAAAAGAGATAGTGAATGATGGCTGGTCTTTTCAAGATAA